>DUZB01000092.1 GCA_013349725.1 Deltaproteobacteria bacterium
CTTTTGACGGCCCTTTTCAAGGCCTCCGGATCGATGTCATAGAGCAGGACCTCAACCCCTGCCTGGGCACAAACCTGGGAAATCCCGCTGCCCATGAGGCCGGATCCCACCACAAAAACCTTATTTACGGTCATATTTCGGTCTCCCTGTAAAAAATGAAAATATCAATCCTTTGTCAACTCCCTGGCGATCACCATTCTCTGGATTTCACTGGTACCCTCGTAGATCCGATAGAGCCTCAGATCCCGATAGAACCGCTCCACCGGGAAATCCTTCATGTAACCCATGCCCCCGAATATCTGCACCGCGTTGTCAGCTACGCGACAGGCCATTTCCGTACAAAAGAGCTTGGCCATGGAGGCCTCCTTGATGACCTTTTTACCCTGGTCCCTGGACCACGCGGCGTGGTACAGCATCTGTCTTGCCGCATAGATCTCCGTAGCCATATCGGCCAGCATGTTCTGGACCGACTGAAACCGGGCGATCGGCTTTCCGAACTGAACCCGTTCCTTGGCGTAGGCCACACACAGATCCAAAAGCTTCTGGGCCGACCCCAGGGCGCAGGCCCCCATGGTCAAACGGCCCTTGTCGAGAACACGCATGGCGGTCTTGAACCCCTCCCCAATCATGGATTCACCGCCAATGACGTTTTTAACGGAAACCCGGCAGTTGTCAAAGATCAGTTCGCTGGTATGGCTGCCGCGCAGGCCCATTTTGCGCTCAATGGCGCCGGCATAAAAGCCGGGGGTGTTTTTTTCCACCGCAAAGGCGGTAATCCCTCCCCGGGCCCTCTTTGTCTTATCGGTCACCGTGATGACAGTGGCAAGATCGGCGATGTCGCCGTTGGTGATAAAGTGTTTCAGGCCGTTAAGGACAAAATGATCGCCGTCCCGTTCCGCGGTAGTCTGCACATTGGCCGCGTCCGAACCCGCCTCCGGTTCCGACAGGGCAAAACAGGCAGTCCATTGGCCGCTGGCAATTCTGGGGAGGTATGCTTGCTTCTGCTCTTTGGTGCCGTCGAAGAGGATGCCCATGGAACCAATGCCGTTGCTGGTTCCTATGCGGGAACGAAAACAGGCGTTGGTCTTGGTAAGCTCTTCATAGACCAGGCACTCACCAAAAGTCCCCAGGCCAAGCCCTCCGTATTCCTCGGGAATGGCCAGGCCGAACAGACCCAGTTCCCGCATCTTCTGAACAATCTCCTCCGGAATATTGTCCTCTTCTTCCACCTTCCTGGAGATGGGCTCAAGATCCTGCTTTACAAATCGGAGGATCGTTTCCTGCATCATCCGCAGGTTTTCCGGTATTTCAAAATCCACTGCACGCTCCTCTTCCTTGGATTGATGATTGTTGATTGGCGATTGGCGATTGGCGATTAAAAATCCGCATGTAAAACTTGATGGTCCCGTAAAAAGTCGAAAATCATCCGTTTTCGTCATTCCAGCGAACGCGGGAATCCAGTAACATCAGGTGCTTATGGACTCCCGCGTTCGCGGGAGTGACGGCCTTGGGGACTTTTTACGGGAGCATCAGTATTGAATATTTGCGGAATCGCTTGGCTCTGCTTCCCTTCTTTGCTATCAGGAATGCAAGAGAGGGGCCGCTCTCTGATGACTAAGCATATCTCACTGACATATTTACATTTTTAAAACGGGCACCAAAAGTTGGGAGCAATATGGAAGGCACAAAGGGAAGGAAGTGTCTAAGAATTTCTACAGAATTACGGCACAGGATCCCTCCCGTGGCCCTAATACTCTAAAAAAAGATGGAGAAGTCAAGGGGATATTTTTTTCTACATGTAGAATATGTTATACATCCATCCCATGACGTTTCATTTTTTGGTACAGACCCGTCCTGTGCATGCCCAGTATCCTGGAGGCCTTTACCTTATTGCCCCCCGTGTACCGAAGTGCCTCCACAATCGCCCGCTTTTCGGCATCGGCAAGAATGTTTCGCAAAAGCCCCACACTGTCCGCATTCCCGTCCGACTCGCCGTAAAACTTTCGGATCTGTTCAGGCAGGTCTTCTACGGATATCTGTTGCCCTTCGGCAATGTTCATGGCCCGTTCCAACGCGTTTTTGAGTTCCCTCACGTTGCCCGGCCAGGGATACTGCTTAAACAGAGCCATGGCCTCCGGGGAGATTCTGCTGGGAATCAGGCGTCTTTTCTCCCTCAGGATGGAGAGCAGATAATAGGCTATTCTGGGGATATCTTCCTGCATTTCCCGGAGGCTGGGGGTTCGGATATGGAAGATATTCAGGCGGTAAAAGAGGTCGGAACGGAAACGCCCCTCTTTGATCATACTGCCCAAGTCCTGGTTTGTAGCGGCGATAACCCGGAAATCCAGTTTTGTTGGCTTTGTAGCGCCGATTCTCTCCACCTCGTGTTCCTGAAGCACACGAAGCAGTTTCGCCTGCATGGGAAGGGGCATATCCCCTATTTCATCCAGAAAGATGGCGCCGTGATCCGCCAGCTCGAACTTGCCCGGTTTGCCCCGGGTCCTGGCGCCTGTAAAAGCCCCTCCTTCATAGCCGAAAATCTCACTCTCGATCAGTTCGTGGGGTATGGCAGCGCAGTTCACTTTGATGAAAGGGCCCTCGGCCCGCCGACTGTTCTGATGGATGGCCTGGGCAAAGAGTTCCTTCCCGGTACCTGATTCACCGGTGATGAGCGCGGAAGCATCGCTTGAGGCGGCCTGGACACCACGTTTTCTGGCCTTTTCCATGGCCTCGGATTCACCAATGATCTTTTCCCAGGCATGACGGCCCCCTTCAAAAGAGGTGACCTCGGAACGGTAATACTGCACCTGTCCCTCAAGGATTTCTACCCGGCGATACAGGTTTTTGATCTTGTCCGTCTGGTGAAACATGAGCTTCCCCAATACCCCGATAACATTGCCCTCCGGGTCTTTCAGGGGAATTCTTGCGATGATCCGCTGCCGATCTCCAATAAAAAAAGTCTTGCCGATCTCGGCTTTGCCGGTCTTGAGGATCTCCAGCATCTGCGTCTTTCTGACCACTTCGGTGATGTGTTTTCCTATGGCCTCGTCGGGCGCCACGGCATAGCCCCTTTCTTTCGTGTTGTACCGGCTCATGAAACGGACAATACCCTCTCTGTCGATGACAATGGGACACTCATACGGATTGTCCACGAACGCATCCAGCAACCGACTGTCGGTTTGCGTAACCCACTTGGGATGTTTATTCTCTGGCATCCTGCTGCCATCCTTCAGGAAACGCCCCCTGTCCTCCATTCACAGTGGTTGAGTCAGGGAGGTTTCTCTTTAAGATTCTATCTTGTTGCATAATATCGCTCTTGGTCGTAATATGTACAGTCAAATCATTCTTGTCAACAAGGATACCACCCTGCTTTAGGGAACGTATTACAGGAGAACTCTATGAAAAAGAATCCATTTCGAGTTTTTGCGCGGGACGATAAAGGTCTCACAAGCGGACTGGTGGAGTCTCACGATGGCGCCCAGATCTACGTGGAGACCAGGGGAGAAGGACGACCCATTCTGCTGGTTCACGGCTGGACCATGACCGGCAGATTCTGGTGCAGGCAGATGGAGACGTTATCCCGGGAATTCCAAGTGGTGACCATGGATCTTCGGGCCCACGGCAATTCCAGCAAAGTCCTCCACGGACACACCCTGCCGCACTACGCGGGCGATGTACGTGCGGTCATGGAAGCACTGGGACTTGAAAAGACTACTCTGGTGGGCTGGTCCCTGGCGGGTCCCGTGGTCCTGGAATACTGGCGCCAATTCGGCAACCGCCACATTGGCGCCCTGGGACTGGTAGAAATGACCCCTTTTCCTTTTTCCCCAGGGGACTGGAATACCCACGCCTTGAGTGGATACCGGTTTGACGGCATGAATCTCACCTTCAAGAACCTTCAGGCAGACAGGCGCACTTTTACGGAGAAATTCATCCACAGCATGTTCAAAGAAGGCCGGGCATCCTCAGTGGAACTGAGCTGGATGTTGGAGGAATCCATGAATACACCCACCCCGGTGATGATGGCCATCTATTCCGATTATCTCATGCGGGACTATACCGAAATACTGCCGACCGTCTCGGTACCGTCTCTGGCCGTCTACGGCAACTCGGATAACCCCTGCTTCCGGCCGGAAATGGGCCGATATGTGTCCGAACAGATCCCCAATGCCCGCCTTCTGATCCTCGAAAAAAGCGGACACCTGCCCTTTTACGAACAGCCCGAAGAATTCAACCAGGCCCTGGCTGCGCTTGCAGAAAGCGCGTAATCAACCCCGCTGGCGAATACTGTTTTTCAAGGCCTCTATGACCCGGGCATACCGGTGTTTCCAGGGAAAAGCTCAGAATGTGCGCCCTCCACTTCTCGTCGGTGCACGCGCCCCAGGTACAGTCGATCAACTGGTTTTCGTCGATCTCCATTGGCAGGGATGGGTTGATGTGCACAATGGCCGCTCTTAAAGGGGTCATGGGGTCCTATTTCCCACTCGATTCATAGTTGCCTTATTTCATCTCGAACCTGCCAGTCCGCCGTTGGAAGGGTTAGGCGAACCCGGATCTTCCTTTCTATCCGCTTTCACATCTCTAACGCAATCGTGTTTCCGAACGTCTTCCAGGAAAGGACATTTCCGTCTTGCCTCTGCTGATCCATCAAGCCTGCGTAAACGAGATACATCTCTTTTCCCAGCGTCCCGGATATCCTGGACCAAAATCGAAGCCCCTTGAAAAAATCTTCTGAAACCGTTTTCCCCGATTTTATTTCAAGGGGGACAAGCCTGTCGCCCTGATCTACAATGCAGTCAATCTCATGACCGGAGTTGTCCCGCCAGAAATAGATATTGTCCTTGAACCCTCTGTTCAATCTCCCCTTTAAGAGTTCCGAGATAACCCATGTCTCAAAAACATGTCCCCGGGATGCGTGCGTCATAAGGATTTCCGGAGAAGAAATGCCAAGGAGATAGGCCAGAAGCCCGGAATCGTAGAAATAGATTTTTGGGCTTTTGATCAGCCGCTTGTTAAAATTCTGATGGTGAGGTCTCAAAAGATATACGATATAGCCGGCTTCAAGAATAGACAACCACGATTTGGCCGTGTTATGGGTGATCCCGCAGTCATCTCCAAGCGATGACAGGTTGAGAATCTGCCCCGAACGAGCAGCGCACATTTTCAGAAATCGCTGAAAAACAGACAGATCGGTGATGTTTTTTACCTGTCTCACATCTCTTTCAAGATACGTGGTCACATAGTTGCCATACCACTGCTGAGCCTCCAGGCCCCGGTCATAAATTCTCGGATAGGAACCGGTAAACATCAGCGCCTCTATGGAATCAGGCGCTATTCCCGCCTGATCCAATTCGGAAAATGCCAACGGAAGAAGCTCCAGGATACCAACCCGGCCTGCCAGGGACTGACTGATTCCCTGCATCAATCCGAAATTGAACGAACCGGTCAGGACATAGACACCTTCTTTGCCGATGTTATCCACGTGTGTTTGAATATAAGAGAAAAGATCGGGGGCGCGCTGGGCTTCATCCAGGATGACGCGTTCAGGATAGGCGGCAATAAACCCACGCGGGTCGCGCATGGCATACTCCCGAATATCCGGCTCTTCAAGGGAGACATAGGCCCACTCAGGGAAAACAGCCTTTACAAGGGTTGTTTTTCCCGACTGCCTCGGACCGGTTATGCTGACGACGGGATACTCTCCGGAAAGATCCCCTAATTTTGACGCAAGTTTTCTTCTTATCATGGCGGCATGTTAGACAATATTTTACAATTTGTCAATTGGATTTACAAAAAGATTGAAACACATGCTGAACATGGGTGTTCACATCGGCGGCCTGCCATATCTCACCAAACCCCCCGGTCCCGAGATGGGCGCTGAGAATCCAGTCGGGCCGATCAGGGATAGAAAGCCCGGTTGCAGGTCGCCAGTCCAGTGTATTCTCTTCCAGGGTGTTGACCGCCCTCTGGACTTTCTTATTTCCCGCCAGCCACATCGTCGCCTTTTTCAGCTTTCAGGGAAGTGGATCCTTTGAGGTCTGTGAAAACAAGGGTGAGGACTTTTGAAGATGGATCTATGGTGCTGGTAAAAATAGAGGGGGGTTGTGATCAAGTCTGAAAACGGCAAGCTCCCCACCTCCGAAGGAAAAGGTAAATATATTGATGGAACGGGCCGGTTTAAAGGCATTCAGGGGAGCATGTCTTTTAAGGCCACGATGCTTAAGCCTTTTGCCGGAGAAAGCAAGGGCGACGCTCTTGTGGAAGCCACCGGCACTTATACGTTGCCTCCAAAATAGTCTACTGAGAAAAGAAGTATGCTGATCGGTTCCATTCAAGGCGATTTATCCCTCCAGCACCTTCTAATCTTTCCACCCGTTCGTCATTTCAGGAGCGTTCTTCCTCTCGTTCCCGTGCGGGAGCTTGGGAGCGAAAGAAACTTTGTTGACTTTTAAGTAATTTTAAATTAAACTTTTTAAAACTTAAAAGTTATCTTGAGGTGAACAAATGCCCCAATATCTAAGTGCGAAGGAGTTTCGTGCGCGTATACCCAGCATTTCCAATGATCTTAAACGCTGGAAGGAAATCATCGTTCTGAAGAAATCAAAGCCGATATTCAGGGTCGTGCCTTTTGAAGAGACGCCTGCCGACTTGTTGGACCGTGCAGAGACCGTGCGAGACCCTGCCCAACCGGACCTTCAGGAAATTGCAGCGATTATTCACAAGATCAGGGAAATGACTTGAAAATCATCATCGACACCAACGTCGCCCTTTCAGGCCTGCTATGGGGAAGTCCGCCTAATCAGATTCTGAAGTGGGCCCGGGACAGGGCGATAAGCATTTTGGCGTGTGATAAAACGGTGGATGAACTCAAAAGGGTCCTTCATTACAGCAAATTCGCCAACCGACTTTCCATTCTTCAGACCACTCCACAAAAAGCCATGGCACATTTCCTTAATATCGTAGCTTTTGTACCGGATCCGGACACCATCCCAGTCATCATTGAGGCAGACCCCTTCGATAACCTCTTCTTAGCCCTTGCCTCGCAAAACTTCGCCACCCTGATTGTTTCCGGAGACAGGCATCTCCTTGACCTGAAAGACTTCGACAATATCCAGATTGTCACCCCGAGCGAAGGAGTACAGATCGTTATGAGACTTCAACAACCTTTAGGCTAAAGGCCTGCTGCGAACGGAATCAAAAGACGGACAATCCGGTCGTAAAATAGAAAAAGATAAAACCATCCTTCCAGGCGCCTTCGGTTTCATCATCGAAGCGACACACCTCTCCCGCTGCAACCTCATACCCTTTTTATCCAACATCACTCCAAAGCGATTTTTTCAAAATTTTCAACAAAAAGAAAAAATGTTGACGGTTCGAACCGTCAACTTTTCTTTTTTTTGTCAAAAATGCGAAAGATCTCTTTAACCCCCTTCCTGGACCAACGGAAACATGGTGAACAGAAAAGACGCACATGGCCAATGGTGAAAAGGAGGAGGTGAAACAGCAGCGCATTTTACTTGACTTCCTGGTCTGGTCTGGCCAGACTATCGCAAGGAGGTGAAAGAAATGATTATTGCGAATATTTCCGAGGCAAAGGCACAACTGTCAGCCCTTATTGAGAGAGTGATGGCCGGACAGGAAGTCATCATCGGCAAAGCGGGGAAACCCGTTGCGAAAATCGTCAAATATGACCCGAGCGAGAAGCCGCGCAAACCAGGCGCTCTGAAAGGAAAAATTAAGATCGCCGAAGACTTTGATGAACTGCCGAACGACATTGCGGAAGCCCTCGGGATGATCGAGCGATGAACCTTCTGNTAGATACGCACGCCCTTTTGTGGTGGCTCGATGACAACCCCACTCTTTCCAGGAAGGCAAGAGCCGCGATTACGGACGGAAGTAACCTCGTTTTCGTAAGTGCCGTCGTCATATGGGAAATCAGGATCAAGCAGGCCCTGGGAAAGCTGGAAATCCCACCAGACTTCCGTAACGTATTAGATAATCAGCCTTTTAAACAACTGGATGTTACTGCGGAGCACGCTCACACCGTAGGGGATCTGCCACCACATCACAGGGATCCGTTTGACAGGATGCTTGTTGCCCAGGCCAAAACAGAAGGCCTTACGCTTGTGACACGTGATACCCACTTGAAAGAATACAAAATTCCGTTGTTAGAGGCATGAAAAGACCGTTTCTATCTCTCTGTGATCGCCCTTGTGTTGGAGCAGATGAAGAAGAATGGTCGTATGGAATCCGTGCCGCTGGAAGACCATGCGGAGGTCCTGGCCCTTCTCAATGAAACGGTTGGGGGATATGTGTCGGAATGTTCATTTGAAAATGGAGACAACAGTGGTAGATCAGCGATGGGGCATGAAACCCAATCAAGCAAAAGCAATCATGTTGGCCAAGCGACAATTGGCCGAGTTTGTTTGCGATGCAGTAAACCTGGAAGGTTTAAATTTCACATTGCCTGAAATCCAGACGCTCCTGGATGGAATAACCGTTGGCGGGCACAAGCTGTCCGATCAACAAATCGCATTGAATCAAGGGTTTGCATGGCGCACCCTATTTAAATGGATAGAACGGAATCAGTTTGCAGTTACGGTTGAAAAAGTCTGCTCTCTGCATTCCATAGCAGGTAAGGAAGAAGCCCTGGAGTGGGGGAATTTCCGTTCCGGCGGGGTCACGATTGCCGGCACTGACTATATGCCGCCCGAGGCAGAATTATTACCTGAACTCTTCATCAAAATGACAGAGAAGGCATTTAAAATGCCGGATATATACGATCAGGCTATCCACTTGTTTCTTGCCATGGCCCGATATCAGTTTTTTTACGACGTCAATAAACGCATGGGGCGCTTCATTATGAATGGGCATCTCTTAATGAACGGATACCCCGCGATAAATATTCCGGCCAAGAGACAATTGGAGTTTAATCAATTGATGTTGAGTTTTTATGAAACAGACGATCAGAAGCCGATGAACCTTTTTGTGCGGTCTTGTCTGGATGATAGAGTTAAAAAGATAATGAAAGAGAAGCCCCACTACAACACCTGAGCAAGGGAGGAACCAATGGAAAATAAGATGCACATTGTATGCCCCCACTGCACGGCCGTGAACCGCCTTCCGGAAGAAAAGCTCGATAGCAAACCCAAGTGCGGAAAATGCAGGCGAAGCCTTTTCGGGGGAAAACCTGTGGAACTCACGGAATCCACCTTTCAAAAGCATATGGAACGTAACGATGTGGCGGTTGTCGTGGATTTCTGGGCCGCATGGTGCGGGCCGTGCAAAATGATGGCGCCGGCATTTGAAAAGGCCGCGGCCCAGATGGAACCGGGAATACGGTTCGCGAAAGTGGATACGGAAAAGGAACGATCGCTTGCAGGCCGGTTTGGAATCCAAAGCATCCCCACCACCATCATTTTCAAGGGTGGCAGGGAATTGGCTCGCCAGTCCGGGGCCATGGACCTGAACACGTTGACGAACTGGATCAGAGGTCAGCTGCATGGAAGCGAATGAAAAAAATAGGCTGAATCACTTAGCCGATGAGAAAAGCCCTTATCTGCTTCAGCATGTGCACAATCCGGTCGACTGGCATCCCTGGAATGAAAAAGCTTTTAAAAAGGCCGCAGAGGAAGACAAGCCTGTCTTTTTGTCCATCGGCTATGCAACCTGCCACTGGTGTCACGTCATGGCCCATGAATCTTTTGAAGACGAAGAGGTGGCTGACATCCTGAACAGGGATTATGTATCCATAAAGGTAGACCGGGAAGAGCGACCCGACGTGGATAAGATCTACATGTCTGTGTGCCAGGCGCTGACCGGACGTGGAGGATGGCCGCTCACCATCATTATAACGCCGGATGGGAAACCTTTTTTTGCGGCCACCTACCTGCCGAAAACGGGACGAATGGGCATGTCCGGCCTTGTGGACGTACTGGCTCAGTTAGCGGCCCTCTGGAAGAACGACAGGGCCCGGATTCTCAAGGCCGGTGATAGTATAACCAACGCCATTGAAGCAAAAAATGAAAACGCTCCAACGGCGGGAAAAATCAGTATGCAGACGCTGAAAATCGGTTATGAGCAGTGTGCAAAGAGTTATGATACCCGGTGGGGCGGTTTTGGAAATGCTCCAAAGTTCCCGACACCCCATAACAAGACCTTCCTGTTGAGGTGGCATAGAAGAAACATCGATTCCCGCGGATCCGTTATGGTTGAAAACACGCTGGATCATATGAGACGGGGCGGCATCTTTGACCAGATCGGATTCGGTTTCCACAGGTATTCGGTGGACAGGGAGTGGCTTGTCCCCCACTTTGAAAAGATGCTCTACGATCAGGCTCTCCTTGCCATGGCATACATGGACGCCTTCCAGGTGATTAGAGACAAGAAATTTGAAAATGTGGCCAGAGAAATCTTTACCTATGTGCTGAGAGACATGACTGATCCCGACGGGGGATTTTATTCCGCAGAAGACGCGGACAGCCAAGGGGAGGAAGGCCTTTTCTATGTATGGAAGCCGGAAGAGGTGAAGAAACACCTCGGTGATGAGGCCGGTACTCTTTTCTGCAGGTTCTACGACATCACTGAGCAGGGCAACTTCGAGGAAGGTCAGAGCATTCCCCATATCCCTGTTCCCCTGGAAATTTTCGCCCTGGAAGAGAATATTGAACCGGAAGCGCTTGCAGGCAGGCTTGAAGGCGCCCGGGAAACACTTTTCCAAAACCGGGGAAATGCCCTACATGCAAAAGCACACATGTGCGGAAACCTCAATTCAAAATAGGGTAGATTACAGGCCTGAATCGGATACCAAATCGAAGGAGATAAAGAATGACTACGAAGGAAACTCTCGGATTTATCGGCACGGGAAACATGGCAACAGCCTTGATAAAGGGACTGATCAAAAGCGGCGCCTATGAGCGGAATAATCTGTTAGCTGCAGATAAGATTGAAGCTTCGTTAAAAAAGGCGGGGGAAGAATTCGGCATCCGATGCTGCACGTCCAACCTGGAACTGGTATCTGAAAGCGCTGTCATCCTCCTTTCGGTAAAGCCCCAAAACATGCGGGAGGTACTGGAAGAAATCAAGGGGAGCATCAAAAAAGATCATCTGATCATCTCCATCGCAGCCGGGATCCCCCTGAAAATGATACGGGAAATCGTGGGGATCGATCTTCCCATGATACGGGTGATGCCCAATACGCCCGCACTCATCCAGGAGGGCGCCAGCGCTCTGGCTTCCGGACCACTCGCGGG
>DUZB01000093.1 GCA_013349725.1 Deltaproteobacteria bacterium
TTCGTGACTGCTTGCAGTTCCTCTTTGGAGATGGCCGGACCATCCTGGGGTTTGAAATAGCACCGGAGCAGAATATAGACGATATAAAGGCCGGACAGGATAAGTCCGGGAACGACCGCGCCGGCAAAGAGCTTGCCCACCGAAACGCTGCCCTGGTCCGCCATGACCACCAGCATGATGCTGGGAGGAATGAGGATGCCAAGGGTGCCGCCCGCGCAGATGCTTCCGCAGGCAAGTTTCTTGTTGTATCCATATTTGAGGAGCACGGGCATGGCAAGGAGCCCCATGGTGACCACGGATGCCCCGATAATTCCGGTACAGGCGCCGAAAAGAGTGGATACCACCACCACCGCAACGGCGATTCCTCCCCGTATGGGACCGAACAGATATCGCATGGTGCTGAAGAGACTTTCAGCCACGCCCGACTGGTCCAGCAACTGAGCCATGAATATAAAAAGAGGGATGGCCACAAGAATGTAGTTGTCCATGACGCCGAAGGTCTGATTGACGAACATGAAAAAACAACTGGGACCCCATCCGAAGTACCCAAAGATGACTGCCAGCCCACCCAAAACGAAGGCCAGGGGATGTCCTAAAAAAAGGCCGATCAGAAGACCTGCGAACATGCCGACCGCAATGAATTCCGCGCTCATATTTCCCTCCCCTTTACCGCTTGAAGAAATGCCTTGATCAAATTGGACAATCCCTGGATTAACAGCAAGGCAAAGGTGATCGGGATGACCGCCTTGATCTGGGGAACGATGGAGAGTTCGGCGGTTGGGCTCGTTTCATGCATGAGCCAGGACATCTCGGTGTAGATATATCCCTGATGCAGCATGATGATGCAGAAGGGAAAGAAAAATACCAGGTAGGTGAAACAGTCCAGTATTCCGCGCACTCTCGGGGAAAATTTCTGGGAAATAATATCGATGCACACATGGCCCTTGTAAAGGAGTGTATAGGCGGCTACCAGCATGAAGTAAGGGCCGTAAATGTAGTCTGTTATTTCAGGCGCCCATACATGGGGTCTGTCAAAAAATTTGGTGGAGATGACCTCAAAAACAACCACCGCGGTAAGGGGAATGATAAGCCACACAAATATCCTTCCTGTCCATTCGCTTATGGTATCAAGGCCTTTCAGAAAAGTCTTAAGCTGCATAGATGTTGCCTTTCTATTGAGTTGTTGTTCCATTCAAGCATGAAAAGGGAAAAAGGGAGCCGAACATAAAAAAGGCCTTTGGCGCCCTCGCCAAAGGCCTCTGACTCCGTTAATAACCCATTGTTTTGAGTTCAGCCAAGACGCTGTCCACATACACGGGCGTTCGGCCGAAACCGAACTCACCGGACATATCCCTCCACTGTTTGTACTGTTTCAGGTATTCCATCTGCGATTTCAGGACCTCGGCATAGGCCTTCGATTCTTTCGCCTTCATGATGCAGTACTGGCCAGCCAAGGCCTCGATCTTATCCAGATCCTCCTTGGGAAGCACATCTATTTCCGTCCCTGCTTTCTTAAATTGGTCAATGGCCTTGGCCGAATCGGCTTCATAGAAGGCCAGTGAATCCAGCGAAGCGGCCATGCAGGCATATCTTACTATGGCCTTGTATTCCTTGGAAAGGGTGCCCCAGGCCTTCAGGTTGATCATGGTGCCCACCTGGGAGGAAGGCTGGAACCAGCAGGGGACGCTCCAGTATTTGGTGATTTCAGCAAAGCCCATTCCAAAGTCGACACCGGGGCTGCTGAACTCGGCGCCATCCAGTTTTCCGGTCTGTACGGCCAGATAAATTTCCCCGCCGGGCATACTGATGGGGGAGGCGCCAAGCTGTTGAAGTACCCAGATGGTGGCCCTTGAAGGGGTCCTCAGTTTCAAGCCTTTATAATCAGCGATCGATTTAATGGGCCCGGTCTTTTCCGAGGTCCGGAAACCGGATTCCATGGGCGTTGCGCCAAGGGAAAAGTAGGTCATTCCGTATTTGCCCCAGAGCTTCTGCATCAGTTCAAGACCTCCGAACTGATACATCCAGGTAATGTAGTCCATATTGGTAAAGCCGAAGGGAAAGGACCCGATAAAATCAAAGGCCGGGTCTTTGGTGGCCCAGTAGCTCGGCCAGTCCCCCGCCATCTCCACGGCGCCTTTGCTGCACGCATCAAAGACTTCAAAAGATTTCATGAGGGCGCCGGCGGGAAACCATTTGATCACGAAATTTCCACCCGTCATCTCGCCCACATATTTGATCATCTGTTTTTCGCCGTACCAGAGATTAATCGATTCCGGCCATGTGGTCACCATTTTCCATCTGATTTTCTTGGCAAAGGCATTGGATCCGATGGTGAGAACGACCGACATGACGCCCAGAATAACCAACAACTTAATTTTTTTCATCTTTTCCTCCCTTTCAGATTGAAACGAAACAGTTTTGTGTGAAACCAATTATTGACCGCGTCAGCCTGGATCATCACCCCCTTTCCGACCTGTTTATTTCATCGCTTTCTTTTCGGCGTAAGTCAGCACCATACCCCCATCAAAAAGGAGGTCTCCCCCCACCAGATACTTTGCGAAACGGGAAAACCCGAACATGAAAAGGTTGGCCACCTCCACAGGCGACATCATTTCCTTGATTCTTGAGTCTCCCATCATCACATTTTTTACCACGTCTTCCGGGGTAATCCCTCTCTGTTTTGCCTGGGCCGGAATCTGGTTCAAGGCAAGGGCTGTTTTTACAAAACCCGTGCTGACGGTGAAAGAGCGGACTTTCCCATCGCCTTCCGCGGAGATGGACTGACTCAAGGCCCTCAATCCAAATTTCATGATATTGTAAACCGCTTTGTTCAAGGTGCAGATATGGCTGTGCACGGATGCCATATTCCCTATGGCGCCGGCGCCGTCTTCGCTTTTTTGCATGTGGGGGATTGCCAGCTTAGAGAGATAAAAGGGGGCCCTCAGCATGATTTTCTGCA
This sequence comes from Deltaproteobacteria bacterium, assembly GCA_013349725.1. The sequence goes on from DUZB01000093.1 coordinate 2,960, forward strand.
TGAAATCATATTTTTCCATGGGGAAGTTTTCAATGGCGTCTATATGCTGGATTCCCGCGATATTGACTAAATATTTTATGGCGCCGATTTGAGCTGCTTCATGTACGGCGTGGGACATGTCTTCATCGCGGGACAGGTCGGTCTTGATGAAAACCATGCGGCCCCCCAGATCCCGGGCCATTTCCACGGTTTTTTGGCCTTCCGTTTCATTGATATCCAAACCGACGGCGGTCAGCCCGTTTGCCGCGGCTGCCAGGGCTGTAGCTCTTCCGATGCCCATGGCCGCTCCGGTTACAATGCACACATTTGCAGGATTGAAGTTCTTGTCTTCGAGGATCAGGATTTCATCACGCTTGATCCTTGGTTCTGAAATATCCATTTAGGTCTCCCGGGATGTAGAGGGTCGGGTTCTTATAGAGTAGCAGATTTATTAACAATATCTTTACTGCTTCAACGGTTTTCTGTCAATAAAAAATATTTTAGACTGAAAGGGAATTTAAAAAATGGGATTTGTTCTATGCTCTTCTTTCATCTTGACTATGAAGATCAATTGAATTAAAAAAGCAGGGTCAGATGGTGGAAAAAACGTTTTTTTACCATGAAAATACGCACTCTATCGTATCTACGTCATTCCCGCGAACGCGGGAATCCAGGTTGCCCCGCCAAATTCCTGGATTCCGGGTCATGACCGGAATGACGGCATTTTCATCAGTGGGGAGACAAATACCTTGTCATGTGCGTTTCGGATTAGGATTACGAGTGAGAAGATAAATCTTAAAGAGTTGAACAGGAATTATGGGAAAAGCGAGTGGTTTAACAGAGGATAGAAAGACCAAGATCGAGAAAATTCTTGCAGGCGGAGTAAGTCTGTATCCTTCAGGATATCATGTGGACTTGACCGCGAAAGAGGCGACACAGCGTTTTCAAGAGATGGATGAAGAGGCGCTGGAGAGGGAAACCACCTCTGTGTCCATGGCCGGCAGGATCATGTCTAAACGGGATTTTGGAAAGGCCTCGTTTATTCATATCCAAGACAGGACCGGTCAAATGCAGGTGTATGTGCGCAAGAACAAGCTCAGTGAAGAGGAATTTAATCTGTTTAAACTGATGGACATTGGAGACTATATCGGTGTAAAGGGACCGGTGTTCCGCACCAGGACGGAAGAGCTGACCGTTGTGGCGGAAAGTCTTACCCTCCTGACAAAGTCTTTGAGGCCTCTTCCGGAAAAATGGCATGGCCTTACCGATGTGGAAACAAGGTACCGGCAGAGATATCTGGACCTCATCATGAATGAGGATGTGAGAGAGGTTTTTGTCCTGAGGAGCCGTATCATTCAGGCTGTCCGCGGGTTTTTTACGGACCGGGAGTTTCTGGAGGTGGAGACTCCCATGATGCAGCCCATTCCCGGAGGGGCAACCGCAAGACCATTCAAGACCTTTCATAATGCGCTTGGAATGGATCTGTACCTGAGGGTGGCGCCCGAACTTTATTTGAAAAGATTGATCGTAGGCGGGATGGAAAGGGTATTTGAAATTAATCGTAATTTCCGAAATGAAGGAATTTCCATCAAACATAATCCCGAGTTTACCATGCTCGAATTTTATATGGCGTATGCCACCTACGAAGACCTGATGACCCTTACGGAAGACCTTTTCGCCCATGTCCTGGAGACGGTCGTTGGCAGTCAACTTATAGAATATCAAGGGAAAAAAGTGGATTTTGCACGGCCCTGGGCAAGGATATCTCTGTTTGAATCTCTGAAAAAAATGGGAGATGTTGAACAGGGGGTTTTCGAAGACAGGAAAGAGGCGGAGAGGGTCGCCGCTTCGCTGGGCATCAAAGTCGTTGATAGGGATGGCCACGGTCAGATATTAACAAAACTGTTTGATCACCTCGTTGAACCCCACTTGATAAATCCTACATTTATCACAGGGTATCCCACCGAGGTGTCCCCGCTTTCCCGTCGCAATGAAGAAAACCCGGATGTGGTGGATAGGTTTGAACTTTTCATTGCCGGAAGAGAAATTGCAAATGCTTTTAATGAACTGAACGACCCGGTTGACCAGCGCCAAAGATTTGAAGGCCAGGTTGCCCTCAGGGATGCCGGTGACAGTGAAGCCCAGTTCATGGATGAGGATTATGTGACGGCTCTGGAGTATGGCATGCCTCCTACCGCGGGAGAAGGTATAGGGATTGACAGGGTTGTCATGTTGCTGACCAACTCTCCTTCCATCAGGGACGTAATTCTTTTTCCCCATATGAGAACCAAAGAATAGGACCTCCATGTTTGAGATTTTTCTTGGCGTCAGGTACCTGAAGGCCAAGCGAAAACAACGTTTCATATCGATTATTACGATTATTTCCATCCTTGGCGTGATGGTGGGGGTGATGGCACTTGTGGTGGTCCTGTCTGTCATGAACGGGTTTCGTGCCGACCTGATGTCCAAAATTTTAGGCGTCAATTCCCACGTTCTGGTTATGAGTCTCGGCGGGCCGTTTGCCGGCTACGGGGACGCCGCGGAAAAAATCGGTACGGTGGATGGAGTTGTTGCATCGACCCCTTTCATCTATACCCAGGTCATGCTGAATAATGCGGGGAATGTGTCGGGAGCTGTCCTGCGGGGGATTGATCCAAAAACGGCAGGCAAGGTGATTGACTTTAAAAAAATGATAAAATCCGGTACCTTGAAAGATTTAGTCAAAGGACCGGATGAAATCCAGGGGATCATCATAGGCAGCATCCTTGCGAAACAGATTGCCGCCTATCCCGGGAGCCTGATCAGCGTTATTTCTCCTGAAGGCAAACTGACGCCTTTCGGAAGAAGCCCCAACACCAAGCGTTTCATCGTAAGCGGCATCTTCGACTCGGGTATGTATGAATATGATGCCTCCATGGCGTATATAGCCCTTGAAGAAGCCCAGAGTTTCCTGGGACTGGGAGACAATGTAACAGGCCTTGAGGTAAGAGTCCGGGATGTGTATGAATCGGACAAGGTCGGCAAGGCGGTTCAGGATCTTCTTGGACATCCTTACTGGACGAAAGACTGGAAGGTGATGAACAAAAGCCTTTTTTCGGCCCTGAAACTTGAGAAATACACCATGTCCATCATCCTGGTGATGATCGTTCTTGTGGGCGCCCTGAACATCATCAGCACCCTTGTGATGGTGGTTATGGAAAAAACGAGAGATGTAGCCATTTTAAGAGCCATGGGCGCAACTTCCAGGAGCATCATGAGCATATTCATGTTCCAGGGGCTTCTTGTGGGTTTCATCGGTACGGTTACCGGGCTCCTTTCGGGCCTGGGGCTATGTTATATTCTTGATAAGTATAAGTTTATTGATCTTCCATCGGATGTTTATTACCTCTCCAAGCTGCCGGTTCTGGTGGAAATGCCCGATATATGGCTTGTATCCCTGGCTGCCATAACCATATCTTTTTTTGCCACATTGTATCCGTCATGGTATGCCTCGCGATTGAACCCTGTGGAATCATTCCGGTATGAATGATGAAAGTTCCTCCCATGCTGACCCTTGAAAATGTGTGTAAGTCGTTCGACCATTACGGAAAACGGATTGACGTGCTGAAAGGGATCAACCTGGTCATGGGAAAGGGCGACAGTCTGGCTATCATGGGGGCATCCGGGGTAGGAAAATCAACACTGCTCAATATCATGGGAAGCCTCGAACGTCCCACTGAGGGAACTGTCCGGTTTCGTGATCGGAATGTTTATGAAATGGTTGGGGATGAGATCTCCAGGATTAGAAACAGGGACATTGGATTTGTATTTCAGTTCCATCATCTGTTGCCCGAATTGAATGCCGTTGAAAATGCCATGATGCCTGCGCTCATAGGAAGATATCCTCGAAAGCAGGCCTTCCAAATGGCACGGGAGGTCCTTATACGGGTCGGACTTGAGAAAAGAATGACCCACAGGGCCGGGGAACTCTCCGGTGGAGAACAGCAGCGCGTGGCTATCGCTCGCGCTCTGATTATGAAACCCAAAATGATTTTAGGAGATGAGCCCACGGGAAACCTTGACTGGTTGACCGGAGAGGAGATAGCAGAGCTCCTCATTGAATTGAATAGGGATGAAGGGGTGGCGATGGTCATTGCCACCCATAATGACAAGCTTGCACGGAAGATGTCCAGAAAGATGGAGCTGATTAATGGGCGAATGGAATGAAAAAGTGAAGACCTTTACTCAGAAAATCGTGATGTTCAGTATCTTTGTCTTGTTGTCCTGTTCTTTCTTGCCGGAAGTCGGTGCAGAAGACGAAAACCGGGGTTCCATGGCGGTCCTGCCGTTTCAGGTCTATTCCATGAAATCGATGGGCGATCTGAACGAAGGCTTGCAGACGATGCTTTCCGACCGAATGGGAGAAATGGGATTTAAAATGGTTAACCCAAGGATTGTCAACCTGGACCCTTCGGTTTTTTCCAAATCCACTGAAACAAAGAGGCTTGTCAGTCTTGGAAAAGAACTGGACGTCAGGTGGGTTGTCGCCGGCAGCCTGACGCAGATAGGAAGCAAAGCGAGTATTGACCTGAAAGTGGTGAATGTCCTTCAGGAACGGCCGCCTTTCAATGTTTACATCGTTTCGGACGATATTGATGAATTGTCCAACACCATGAAGCGGTTGTCGGTTTCTGTTGATGACCGGATCACAGGAGTTCCTCAGATTGACTCTATCCTTGTCCAGGGAAATGTTCGTATTGAAAAGGCGGCGGTCCTTGCGGCCATTAACAGCCAACCCGGGGACAGGGTGGATTACGGCAAACTTGATAAAGACTTGCGTAACATCTACAAAATGGGGTTTTTCAACGATGTGAAGATGGAGACGGAAAACGGGCCCACCGGGATGGTGGTCACTTTTCGCGTCACGGAAAAGCCTTCCATCGGGAAGATCGTTTTTTCGGGGAATGAAGAATCAGATGATGAGGACCTGCAGAAGGAATTGGGTATAAACCTGTATTCAATCCTCGATGACAACCAGATACGCCAGAGCATTAACCGCCTTCGCGAGTTTTATAAGGGTAAAGGGTATTACAACGCGGAAATTGAAGAGACCACCGAACCGCTTCCCAATAACGAGGTGATGCTCAAATACAAGATCGATGAGAAGGGCAAAATCTATATCGTAAAGATCCAGTTTATAGGAAACAAGAATTTCAGTGAGAAGGAACTCAAGAAGATCATGGAGACCAGCACGAAATGGTTCCTGTCGTGGATTACCAAGGCTGGAGTCCTCGATGAGAAAATGCTGGAATTTGATGTGCACAAGCTGACTTCCTTTTATCACAACCACGGGTACATACGGGCCAAGGTGGGAGAAGCAAAGGTTACGTATGATGATGCCTTAAAGGGCCTGGTCGTGAGCATTGAGATTGATGAGGGGCCACAGTATGGCGTGGGGAAAGTGTTTGTCGAGGGGGAACTCATACAGCCTGCGGATGAGCTCCTGAAGAAAACAAACATTGGAAAGTCAGATGTCTTCAACCGGGAAATTGTGCGAAACGATATCCTTGCCCTGAGAGATGTTTATGCAGATGAGGGGTACGCCTACGCGGAAGTCAAACCCATTATCAAGGAGGACGATGAAACCCACAAGGCCCAGATTACCTATGACATAAGCAAAGGAACGAAGGTGCGTTTTGAGAGAATTGCCATCTCCGGAAATTTACATACGAGGGATAAGGTGATCCGGCGGGAACTCAAGGTGATAGAGGGGGACTATTTCAGCGGCAAAAAGCTGAAGAGGAGCACCGCCAATCTTCAGCGCCTCGGTTTCTTCGAAGATGTGCAGGTCCAGACAAAAAAAGGGTCCACTGATGATCTGATGAAACTGGATATCAACGTGAAGGAAAAGGGGACCCGTACATTCAGCGTGGGCGCCGGATACAGCGCTGAATATTCAGGGTTTGTCATGTTCCAGGTTGCGGATGAGAACTTTTTCGGATACGGGCAGAAATTGCAGGCGACAGCCAGGCTGGGTGGGAGGAATACGGAGTTTGATGTCCGGTTCGTGGAACCATGGTTGTTTGACAAGCCGCTTGCCCTTGGGGTGGATGCCTATAAATTCAGCCAGGAATATGATCAGTACGACAGAGACAGTTTCGGGACGGCCATCAGTCTGGGATTTCCTCTGATATTCGACTATACGAGAGGGAATGTCCGATACGGATGGGATGACGCGAACATCACGAATATTGCGACGAATGCCTCCCAGCCTTTGAAGGATATGGAAGGTAGGAACATCACAAGCAGCATGACGTTCACGGTAATGAGGGACAGCAGGGATAAACTGTGGAATACGACCACAGGCTCCATAAACGAGGGGCTGATTCAGTATGCGGGTCTCGGAGGCAACGAAAAATTTATCAAGTACAGGTATAGAACCGCCTGGTTTTTCCCCATGTTTTGGAGCACGGTTTTTATGGTGCAGGGACGTTGGGGATATATTCAGGACCTGGGCAAGTTGTCCGTTTTCCAGAAATTTTTCCTGGGAGGCATCAATACGGTGCGCGGATTTGATTATAACACCATTTCGCCTACCGATCCTCCCAATGATCCCAATGGGGACCTGGTTGGCGGTAATAAGATGATGTGCTATAATGTGGAATATACCTTTCCATTGCTCAAGGAACAGGGGGTCACGGGACTTGTCTTTATAGATGCCGGTAATGTTTTTTCGGAGGATCAAAGCTGGACATTCAGCGGCATACGGAAATCGGCCGGCGGCGGGATCAGATGGTATTCCCCCATCGGTCCGCTTCGTCTGGAATATGGGGTAAACCTGGATCCCCAGGGAAACGAATCTTCCGGGAAATTTGAATTCAGCGTTGGGGGACTCATGTAATGTCTGAACGAAAATCACGCCTTGGCGTGATTCAGACACGATTTTGGATTGCGGCCTCCGGCCCGTAGGGATTGCGGATTTTGGATTTATAGAAAGAAAGGGGCTTGGCTCTAACTTCGCCCACTTGATCCGGTTAGTCGAGAGTACGTTCGGAATGTCATAATCTTAATCGTAATCATAATCTTACTCTTTTACGGCCTATTTTAGAGCTGCCCGATTAAGATTATGATTAAGATTATGAGTAAGAAAATAAATCTAATGGACCACGTTAGAACCAAGCCCAAAGAAAGCAATCTCATTAAATTAACAAAACCTATTCGGGGTTTTCATTCAGGCAATATGTAGAAGCATTCACTTGTCACTCGTTACTTAGACGGAAATATCAGGAGGATAATACGATGCGGAAAAGATTTTTGGTTTTAATTGGAATTGCGGCAATTTTCTTTTTTTGTGCTCAGGCTGCCTGGGCGGATGCAGTCAAGGTGGGTGTTTTGAATATGAAGACGCTTCAACAGAACTCTCTATCCTTTCAAAAGGTTCGAGATGGCCTTAAAATGAAATTCGACGCGCTGCAGAAAAAGCTGGAGGGGGAAAAAGCCCAGATCCAGAAATTGCAGGAAGGACTTCAAAAGCAGAGCATGATGCTCAGCCTCGATGCCAGAGAGGATAAACAGCGGGAGCTGGAACAGATGACGCGACACTACAACTATATTTACGGAGAAGTAACCCAGGAGATGAAGGATGCGGAGATGGATGCCACCAGAAAGGTGGGCCTCGAGATCGAAGACGTTGTGAAAAAAATTGCCGAGAGTGAAAAATATACGATTATTCTTGAAGCGGGGGCCGTGGGTCTGGTCTACTACAACGATGCTATTGACATCACCGACCAGGTGACGAAAGCCTATGACAAAATGAAAATGAAATAGTCTTTAACGCACTAAATTCCAGACCGTGTCAAATAGTCAAATAGTTGAGTAGCAATTCTCATTTTGAAAATAATCTCTGTGAGAGCGGCTTTTCAGCCGCGACTTTCTTCTCCATTCGCGGCAGGAAAGCCGCTCTCACAACCTAGTTGGAATAAAATTTAGCTCAAAATGAGAATTGCTGATGGTTGAGTCGTTGAGTTGGAAAAAGTGTCTGAAGGTCTGGTTTACGGATGGAAAATGGTTGCGTAAGAAAACCGGGAGAAAATGAATTTTGGGTGAAACTTTACGGAAAATTGCGGATTATGTGGGAGGGGAACTCATTGGAGATCCGGAGGCGATTGTAAAANGCGTTAACTCCCTGGAAGGNGCNGGTCCGGAGGAAATTTCCTTTTGCGCCGGTCGGCGCTTCCACGA
>DUZB01000094.1 GCA_013349725.1 Deltaproteobacteria bacterium
TGGCAAAGCCATCGAAAACATCCTCAAAGCCAGGGCAAAAACCAGACATCTGGAATCAACCGGGAAAAGTCAGGCCCAAAAAATACTACAAAATACGTTACCCGAAATCAAACAACGGCAGCTTTCAGAATATGCAGACCTGCTTGAGAAGGATAAAAACAATGAAACCAAACCATTTGACAATGATCAGAGACCATCTGAAACAGCTAAAACTTCTGAGAATGGAGCGCCGGCTCGATGAGGTGCTAAGCTGGGCTGAAAAACAGAACCAGCCCATATTGCCGGTTCTAAATCGTCTTTTTGAGATCGAAGCCACGGATCTGATAAGCCGGCGCATCGAGCGACGAATCAATGAATCCAAACTTCCAGAACGAAAGCTTCTTTCAGATTTCGACTTTGTTTTTCAAACCGGNATCGATAAAAAACAGATCATGGGGCTTGCCACTCTGGATTTTGTCAGACGAAAAGAGGGGATCATTCTGGCTGGCAACTCAGGAACCGGCAATTATGTAAAGCTTTTACTTATGTAAAGTATCAGGCGTAATCCGCTACTGATTCCCACCTTTGAATGCTATTACTTTCCATAATACTTCTTATAAAAACTACTATCGAAGGAGGAGATTATGGAAAAAACAACCATTCAGGAACTGAGCACATCTGTGATCGCAGAATTACAACGGCTCGGATATGCTGCCCAAACCATTGCATTCTATCGCAGAACCTACCAAAAACTTACTCGTTATGCAGAGGCATTTAATTGAAGAAGGGTTGGAACTTACCGGGCTGAAGACCAAACGGGAACTGGTGAATTTTGCTTTGAGAGAACTCTTAACCCGGAAAAAGAGAAAGGCTATTTTAGCGCTTGATGGTAAGCTCCACTGGGAAGGAAATCTGGCAGAGATGAGGGAAGATCGCTTTGAAGATATTGGTTGATACATCTGTGTGGATTGATTTTTTTAACGGCATTTCAAGTCCCTCGGAAAATGGTACTGGGGCGCGAGACCTTCTTTGCTCCTGTTTATCCGGGTTAGGTCACCGTTTCCAGGGAATGCTGCCTTTTTGGGCTTCGAGGAATCTTCGGAGAACGAGCTTTCTGGGAAACCCCGGGTCCATAAGGTAACTGCCGCTGTTTTTCAGAAAATCGTCCACAAGGCTTTGAAAGTTCTTGTCCTTGTCTTTTTCATGAATAAACTTTCTTTCCCGAACCACCTCGAAAAGCACGGTATGGCCCAAGGCTTCGATCCGTTCAGCAACACTGAATTTCTGGAGGTCTTCTGCTGTAAACATCTCTTCTTCAATGCGTATTTCCGCCCTGAAAAGGATCTTCAACTCCCAGATATCTTTTGTAATATTGCTGGATAAATCGTGAATTTCAAGCAGATTGTCCCCTGCAATGGGGATCTTCTTTATCAGTTTTTCCATATGTCCTATTCCTTTAACCGTAAACCGGTAACTGTAAACCGTGAACGGATGTTATGCACTTAAAGCATTTTCAGAAGTCTTTGATGGATATTGTCAAAGCCGCCATTGGACATGATCAATAGGACATCTCCCCGCTTTGCCGTGTTTGCAATGGCTTCCAGCAGACTGTTGGTGTTTTCAAAATAAAAAGCCTTCAGTTTTCTTTCCTGGAGATCGCTCACGAGCCGGCGGGATGAAAACCGTTCGGTTTCGGGAATTTTTCCCATGAGGGGTGGTTCCGGGATCATGATGATATGGGCCATATCAAATGAGCGGGCATAGGTTTTCTGAAAGATGTTGCGTCTGCTGGAATTGGACCTGGGCTCAAACACGGCCATCAATCGTCGATCTTTGTATTTTTCCCTCACCGCCTGGATGGTTTCTTTTACGGCCGTGGGATGATGGGCAAAATCGTCCAGGATGAGGATGCCGTTTTTCTCTCCCACAATCTCCTGTCTTCTTTTGACGCCCCTGAAGGTTTTCGCGGATTCTACAAGCCGATCGGGCGGGATGCCGAGGACATGGGCCAGAACGGTCGTAGAAAGGAGGTTGCAGATGTTATGTCGGCCGTAAACAGGTGTTTCCAGGGTAAGGTGTTTTCTGCTGCCCTTCATGATGGTTACTCTTGTGGATTTCTCATCCACAACCAGGTCAACCGGCCTCCAGCGATTTTTACTGGAAAGTCCGTAGGTCTCCACCCTGCACCTGGCCATTTTTATTTCAGATGCGGTGGTTTTGTCATCCCCGTTGGCAATAAGCACGCCTTCGGGCGGGATGATCCCGATCAGTTTTCTGAAACTCTGCACCACATGATCCAGGTCCCGGTAGATATCTGCGTGATCAAATTCTATGCCTGTAAGGATGGTTGCCCATGGTGCGTAATGGAGGAATTTTGGGCCCTTATCGAAGAATGCCGTATCGTATTCATCTCCCTCTATGACGAAATACCGGCCGATTCCTGACTTGAAATTTTTTTTGAAATTCAGTGGGATGCCGCCTATCATGAATCCCGGGTCCATCCCGGCCGTTTCCAGTGTCCATGCTGCCATGGAGGCGGTGGTTGTCTTTCCGTGTGTTCCGCTGATCACGATGGATCGCTTGTCTTCCAGGGCAAAGCGGCCGATGGCCTGGGGAAAGGACAGGTAAGGGAGCCGCAGATGCTCTAATTCCATCGCTTCCGGATTCTCTCTGGTGACCACATTCCCCACGATAACCAGATCCGGGGCGGGGTGAAGATGCCCGGGCAGGTACCCTTCAAGGACCGGAATTTCAAGGGAGTGGAGCAGATCGCTCATGGGAGGGTAAATGTTTTTGTCGGATCCGGTTACTTCATATCCTTTTGTTTTGAGCATTCCGGCAAGGGAAGCCATGCCGGTGCCGCAAATACCGATCAGGTGGATATGACGAAGATTTTCAGGTGCGTAATTCAGGGAGGAAGAAAGCCCTCCCGGGGTTGGATGACCTTTAGATTCAGGCAATGTTTCCATGACCTCGCAGTGGACAATTTCGATTGAAGGAAAATTTATGAAAAAATACTTGATGTTCTTTTTCTGATTGATTATAATCTAAGATTCTTAAAATTTCCAGATTAAAGGAGTTCTCCCATGTCGAGAGTATGTGATATTTGTGGCAAGAAACCTGTCGTAGGGTACAGTGTAAGCCATGCCCATAACAAAACCAAAAAACGCTGGTACCCCAATCTTCAAAGCGTGAAATGTATCAGAGATGGACAGACGGTCAGAATTCGGGCATGCACAGGGTGCATAAAATCCGGACACGTTGTAAAACCAACGAGAATCATTGCCCAGGCAACCTAAGCGCCGTTCCGTTTTTATCCAACGTTCACGAGACAACCTCTTTTTTGTCGGTCCATGCCCATGGGCCGGCAAAAAAGGAACCATTTGGTTCCTTATCCCTTAGATGGAATCCTGTCACAAAAAACAAGCAAATCTTTGCGCCTTTGCGCGAGACCTTTTTTGATTCCGGCTATGTCGCATTAGATCCTCTCGACGATTAACACACTTCTTACCTTTTTCAAGGCGACCATGATTTCCTGAAGTTGACGGTAGCTTTCCACTTCAATGGTAAACACGGCAATCCCCTTGTTGTCTGCGGTGGTTTTGGCTTCAGCATGGATGATATTGGCATCTTTCTGGCTGATGACCATGCTGACGTCTGCCAGCATTCCTTTCCTTTCCACGCTGATGACTTTTAATTTGGCGCCATAAGCGTCTTTATTGGAAGCGTCCCAGGTGACATCCACAAGGAGATCGGAGTCGACATTTTTCAGTTGAGCGCATATATTGCGGTGGATCGTAATTCCTCTCCCCCTGGTGATAAATCCCACAACTTTTTCCCCGGGCAGGGGGTTACAGCAGTTGGCAAAACTGACCAGCATGTCGCTCATCCCATCAACCCTGATGCCGTGGTCTTTTTTAGGCCGTTTCAGCCGGCTGACCACTTTGCCCACAAGGCTCTGGGGTTTTTCCTTTTCGATCCCTAATCTGGGTTTGAGCCTCGTGATTACCTGTCTTGCTGAAATCTTGCCGAAGCCTATCTGGGCGACCAGTTCTTCGGTGGATTGAAAGGAAAGCTCCGCGGCGACCTGCACCACATATTCGTTTTTCAACAGGTTTGTGATGGGTATGTGTTCCTGTTGAAGAGCCTTCTCCAGGATGCTTTTGCCTAAGTTTATGCTGTCTGTTTTCTCTCCGGTCTTCATCCAATGCCTGATCCTGGTCTTTGCCTTACTCGTGGTAACGAAGTCAAGCCAGTCTTTGCTTGGATGTTGTTTCGGAGAGGTGATGATTTCAATGATGTTTCCCGTTTCCAGTTTGCAGCGGATGGGGACCATCTTTCCGTTGATTTTGGCCCCCATGCATTTTCCTCCCACCTCCGAGTGTATGCTGTATGCAAAGTCCACTACCGTGGCGCCTTTTGGAAAAGCCTTGACCTCGCCATTCGGCGTGAATACATAGACCTCATCGGGAAAAAGATCCATTTTCACCGTGTCTAAGAATTCCAAAGGGTCCTGCAGGTCCTTCTGCCAGCCCAAAAGCTGCTTCAGCCATTCGAACTGTGATTCGTCGGTCTTACCGGCGCCGCGCCCTTCCTTGTATCTCCAGTGGGCTGCAATACCGGATTCGGCGACCAGGTTCATATCCCAGGTCCTGATCTGAACTTCCATCCTTTCTCCAAAAGGTCCGATTACGGTGGTATGCAGGGATTGATACATATTGGCCTTGGGAACGGAGATATAGTCCTTGAATCTTTTCTGAACAGGTTTCCAGATGGAGTGGATATGCCCCAACACCTCGTAGCATTCTTTGATGGAATGCACGATGACCCTGAAGGCGATAACGTCGTAGACCTGGCTCACATTCAGGTCCTGATCAACCATCTTCCTGTAAATACTGTAAGAATTCTTCTGCCTTCCCGTGATAGTCGCCTGAATGCCCACCTCGGTCAGCTTTTCGGAGACTCGCTGTTTTACTTCTTTTATGAATGTATCGATTTCATTTTTTCTCTGGGAAGTCTCGTTTTTGATCCTTGTGTAGATTTCCGGTTCCAGATAGTAGAGGCAGAGATCTTCCAGCCCCGATTTGATCCAGTGGATACCCATTCTTCCGGCCAGGGGGGCATAGATATCCAGTGTCTCAGTGGCAATAAGCTTCTGTTTTCTTTCCGACTGGAAACCAAGGGTCCTCATATTGTGGAGCCTGTCTGCCAGTTTGACCAGGATCACCCGGATGTCGTTGGACATGGCTAAGATCATCTTCCTCACATTTTCAGCCTGCCTTAATTCGCGATTCTTGAAATGGATCTTGCTGATCTTGGTGACCCCGTCCACGATATTGGCCGTTTCTTCTCCGAAGAGTTCAGTAACCTCCTTTAGGTCGGCGGGCGTATCCTCTATGACGTCGTGCAGAAGCCCTGCTGCGATGCAGACAACATCCATTTTCAGCTGTGTGAGAATATAGGCCGCTTCCAGGAGATGGGAAAGATAGGGCTCTCCGGAAAGTCGGATCTGTCCCTGATGTACCTTGGCGGAATAGACATAGGCCTTTTCAATGAGCTCTATATCCGCCTTTGGATGGTATTCAAGTACTTTGGAGGTGATGTCAGTTAAGCGAATCATAAGTTGGTTATCGGTTCTCCGAAAGATGCCAGGGATTTTATCTTTTCCTGCAGATGCAGGACGACTTCCTCAATGGGGATCAGGGCGCTTTCCGTCTCGGCCCTTTCCTTCACCTCAACGGTCCCGGTCTTGACTCCTCTGGATCCTACGGTTATCCGCACAGGGATGCCTAACAGGTCCGCGTCTTTGAATTTCACCCCCGCCCGTTCATCCCGGTCGTCCAGAAGGACATCCAGGCCTAATTCGGAGAGATCATTGTAAATTTTTTCGGCCGTTTCCGCCACAGCTGCATCATGCATCTGCAGGGGGAGAATCGTTACCTCAAAGGGCGCTATGGGAACCGGGAATACGATGCCGTTCTCATCGTTGTTCTGTTCGATGGCGGCTGCCACGATTCTTCCCACACCGATTCCGTAGCAGCCCATGATAATCGGTTGTTCTTTCCCCTCTTCATTCAAAAAAACCGCATTGAGCGCCAGGCTGTATTTGGTTCCCAGTTTGAAGATGTGCCCCACTTCAATGCCCCTTCCGAACGTAATATCTCCGCCGCACCTGGGGCATTTATCATGGGGCAGGATGGTCCGGAGATCTCCGAAAAGTTCAATCCGGAAATCCCTATTGATTTCTACCTGTTTCAAATGCAGATCTTTCCTGTTCCCTCCGGTTACAAAATCGTGCATTCCCTTCAGTGCATTGTCCGCAACAATCCTGATTTTCAGCCCTACCGGTCCGGCGAATCCCACCGGCGCCCCGGTGATTTCCCGAACAACCGATTCGGGGGCCATTTCAACGGTCTGTGCGCCAAGAAGGGTCTTCAGTTTTGCCTCGTTCAGCTCATGGTCCCCCCGGATGAGAACAGCCACTTTTTCCTTTCCATCCACGAGCAAAAGGAGTGTTTTCATTAGACGGTCTGCTGTGATATGAAGAAACCCGATGACTTCTTCCACTGTTTTCATATCCGGAGTTTCCACTTCTTCCAGCGGACCCATTTCCCCATGGCGGTCGGCCTCGGGGGTCTTTTCTTCATAAAGTACTTCAGCCCTCTCCAGATTGGCAGCGTAGCTGCATTTGGTGCAATTGATGATTTGATCTTCGCCTGTTTCCGCCAACACCATGAATTCGTGGGAATAGTTTCCTCCTATGCTTCCGGTGTCCGCCTCAACGGCCCTGAATTTAAGCCCGCATCTTTCAAATATCCTGGTGTAGGCCTCAAACATCTTCTGGTAGCTGGCGTTGGCGCTGTTTCCATCCACATCGAAACTGTAGGCGTCCTTCATGATGAATTCCCGGCCTCGCATGAGCCCGAATCTCGGCCGTATTTCATCCCTGAACTTGGTCTGGATCTGATAGAAGTTGATCGGCATCTGTTTGTAGGAATGGATTTCCTTTCTCACAAGATCGGTGATGACCTCTTCATGGGTTGGTCCCATGCAGGCATCCCGGTTATGCCGGTCTTTAAATCGCAGCAGCTCTTTTCCATAGTAATCCCATCTGCCGGACTCCTGCCACAATTCGGCCGGTTGCACAGCGGGCATGAGGATTTCCACGGCTCCGGCGCGATTCATCTCTTCCCGGACAATCTTTTCCACCTTTTTTATAGACCTGAGACCGGTGGGGAGGTAGGTGTAGATACCTGAAGTCAGCTTTCTGATCATTCCTGCGCGGACCATCAACTGGTGACTGATCACTTCAGCGTCTGACGGCACTTCTTTTTGTGTAGGGATGAAATAGTTTGAAAAACGCATAATTAGTTGTTTGTCTCCTTTCCATTCTGAACGAGATCCATCACTTCGGCAATCAGCGCTTCTGCCAGTTCATTTTCCGGGATCTTTCTCACCACATTTCCTTTCTTGAATAAAATTCCCTGCCCCCTTGCCCCCGCGATGCCCACATCCGCTTCTCTTGCTTCGCCGGGTCCGTTTACGACACAGCCCATAATGGCCACCTTGGGAGATGACGTCAACCCTGAGAGGGCTGTCTCTACTTTTTCAACCAGTGAAAACAGGTCTATTTCGCATCGGCCGCAAGTGGGGCACGATATGATTTCAGGCCCTCTCGATCTCAATTCAAGTGACCGCAATATCTCATAGGCGACCTTGATTTCTTCCACAGGATCCCTGGTGAGCGAGACGCGAAAGGTGTCTCCAATGCCATGGGCGAGAAGGTATCCGATTCCTATGGCGCTCTTCACCGTTCCTGAAATCAGGGTGCCAGCCTCTGTAACCCCCAAGTGCAGGGGATAAGACACGCGTTCGCTCAGCAGTTCATAGGCTTCAATGGTGTTTCGTACACTGGAGGATTTGAGGGATATTTTGATCAGGTTATAATCCAGGCTTTCCAGATATCCCACGTGTTCCATGGCGCTTTCCACCATGGCCTCCGGAGTGGGCCCTCCGAATTTTTTCAAGAGATCTTTGTGAACGGATCCGGAATTGACGCCGATCCTGATGGGGACCTCTCTATTGCGGGCAAGATCGACCACTTTTTTTACGGCTTCGTGGCTTCCGATATTTCCGGGATTAATCCTCAACCCGTCCGCTCCGGCCTCAAGAACTCCGAGAGCGAGACGGTGGTCAAAATGGATGTCCGCAATCAACGGGGTTTTTACTTTGGTCTTGATTTCCCGAAAGGCCTCAACGGCTTCCCGGTCGAGAATGGCTAATCGGACGATTTCGCATCCCGCCTCCGCCAGTCTTTCAATCTGATGAACGGTTGCGGGAATATCTCTCGTATCGGTATTCGTCATGGATTGAACGGCGATTGGTGCGCCGCCGCCGATGGGGATGTCTCCCACATGAATCCGGATGGTCTCTTTTCGCTTTTTTTGTAATGGCATTTATTTCCTTAATACAAAAACATCGGTTTTCCACTCACATGCATGACTTTGGGGCGATATTCCCCCACGTCGTACAGTTCCCGTACATCCACCCGTTTTTGTCCAGTGGTGATGATGCTGAGCGGAATATCGGTATAGGTCCCCCGGTTGAGGGCCACAAGCCTGCCAAAAGTATCTTTCAGAAACAGATCTATGGCCATGTTCGCGTAATTGACGGCCACCATCAGGTCCAGGGAATCGGGGGCCCCGCTTCTCATCAGGTAGGAAAGCCTCTGGTTTAGCACATCCTCACCGGTGAGTTTTTTCAGGATTTCCCCGGTTTCCTCCCCTATGCCCCCCAATCTCCGATGACCGTAGGCATCCGATTCTCCGGTCATGAGCATGTCGCTTCCGGTCATTTTCGCACCTTCGGATATGGTAATCATCACATAGTTTTTCGGGTTGGCCTTTTTGTCTTTCATGATCAGTTTGGCCAGTTTTTCCGGGTCGAACGGGACTTCGGAAATAATAGCCCGGTCCACACCTGCCAAGTAAGCGGAGATCAGGGATGTCTCGCCGCAATAGCGACCGAAGAGTTCTATGACCGCAATTCTTTCGTGGGAGCCGGCACAAGTCCTGAGTGCGTGAATGAAGCCGACTCCCCTGGTGATGGCCGTTGAAAATCCGATACAGTAGTCTGTGCCGAACACATCGTTATCCATTGTTTTGGGGATGGCGATCACGGGAAATCCTTCTTTGTGCAAACGCTCGGCAAAACTCAGGGTATCATCTCCGCCGATGGGGATCACCGCGTCAATCTGCAATTTTTCAAGGTTTTTGATACAGTGACTGGTGAAATCGTGCTGGTCTTCTCCTTCTGAAAAGGCGCTTTTGAGAAAATCAGGAGCTGCTTTTTTTTTGACGGCGCTGGGATTGGTTCGCGACGTGTGCAGATAGGTTCCGCCATCTCTGTCAATGGTCCTGACCTCCGGAGGCGTAAGTTCCTGAATGCAGCCTTTTTCCGATTTCTTGTCATCGGGATTATACTCCAGCAACCCCGCCCATCCCCTTCGTATGCCGATAGTTTTGATTCCTTCGCTTGCGGCACGGTAAACAACGGTTTTTATGCAAGGATTGAGACCGGGGACGTCGCCGCCCCCGGTCAGAACGGCAATCACCGGTTTTTTCTTGGTTCCTGCTTTCATGGCCATCCTCCTGATATTATTTTAGGCAGAATGAAGATATTTGTAACAGAATAGAATAGAAAAATGGAGCAACCCTGTCAAGATGATTCCGAAGCGCGATAGTATATCTGTGCCGCATCACAAAAGACTTCTCTGATCAGGATGCGGGTGAAAGAAAATATTCCCTCCAGGATCTGACCCGGTCGGCTGTTTCCCGGGATACTGGTTCTGAACGTAGGGATACCGGTTTGAGGCACGTCTCCAGAAATCCGTTGAGTCCGTCCGTGAGAACGGTTACGTTGTTAAAACCCATTCGGAACAATTCATCCCGAGCCTGGGCCGGGTGCATCATGCCGTTGGAATACAGGACGATCATGCCGGTTCCTCCGTTCTCCGCTACGAAGGCAGGCAGATCAGACAGTTGCACATTCAGGGCGTCTTTGATGTGAAAAACCCGGTATTCCGATTCCGGCCGTATATCCACCACCGTTACCGTGGAGTCTCGGTGCAAAAGCCGGTCCGCCAGTTCTTCGGGATTCATGTGGTCCGGCGCCGATGAAACGTTCTCTTCGGACTCCGCGACAGCGGGGCTGGAGGAAGCCTGGGTTTCCAGGTCCTGGGTAGAGATCAGGGGCAGGCAGGCCGCAATAATAATCAGGAGGAGGCAGAAGGCCTTGAGGAACGGACTGTTGAAATAAGCACCGCCTTTTTCGGGGTCTTTCGCCTTTTCCACGTATTCCGCCCCCCAGAAACAAAGAACGGCCATGGCGGTAAAGAGCAGGAGAAAGCTGTTTTCAGATATCCCCAGGGTTCTGTAAATGAAAGCAAGGCCCGGTTCATCAAAGCTTGCCTGGGTGCTCAGGCCCCAGGTATAGAGGGGTTCGATCACCGGATAGAGTTCATTAAACAGGATGCTTCCCAGAACGGCCCCTGCCAGGAAAACCAGGGCATCCACTTTTCCCGAGGCGAGTCCTACCATTGCCGTCCCCGGACACCAGCCGCTTATGGCGAATCCGAACCCGAAAAGGAGACCGCCCACTACGAAGGCGCCATAATAGGTTTTCAGGGTATGGATCTGCGTGGGGATATCCAGCAAACCCAGGGAAGAGAAAAAAGCCAGGCCCAGCATGGCCACGATCAGCGCCGAAAACATGACCTTGAGAACGGCCATGTCTGTAAAATAGAAAATGCCGCTGATTCTTCGTGAACTGCCGAACCCGGCCCGTTCCAGGGCCAGGCCGAAAAAAAAGCCGATTACCAGGGAGGCAAAAAAGGCCTCCCCGCTGTCCAGTGCGTCAAGTCCGTAGTATGTATTCATCAGTCCCACTGCCTCCTGACAAAATAGGCAGCCATGTACCCCCCAGCGAAGAGACAGGCCATGAAAACCAGGCTGCCGGTAAGCATGAGGGCGCTCCCCGAGAGTGCCTGTCCGGAGGTACACCCTTGAGCCAGACGGGCCGCAAAACCTGAAAGAATACCCCCGGCAAGGGCAAGGCTTAACCTCAGGGTCCCCGACGCTGTTTTGCCTTTTTCAATGCCAAAGCAAACCCGCCGGGACAG
>DUZB01000095.1 GCA_013349725.1 Deltaproteobacteria bacterium
TAAGCCATTTTAAACCTCGCCTTCCATGGAATTGTCTTCTACCGTCTCTTCCCCTGCACCGGGTGTTTCTTTGCCCTCACCTTGCTCGGCAATCAACTTCTCCGGATCAACCTGATCACCAAGTTTGATGATCTGATACTTGAGGATATTGTCGTCAAGCCCTAAATATCGTTTAAGCTCTTCCATGATGCCGGGTTCACCACAGAACTGTTGCAGAACGTAGAAGCCCTTATCAAACTTTTTGATATCATATGCCAGGCTTTTCTTTCCCCATTCCTCCACTTTGATCATGACGCCGGCATTTTTCTCAATAAGCTCATTGAACTTACTAACAACACCACCGTAGTCTTCATCAGATAAAGTAGGTTTAACAATGTAAAGGTTCTCATAATACCGCATGTTCACACTCTCCTTTCGGCCTTTCCTGTATAAGGGAATAATTTGGTCCCTTTCTCCGCACTTCAAGCCGGTTTATTCAGAAGATCCGGGTGCTGAGGGACAAGGAGCCATCCAAACCAAAATTTTTATTTATACCAATCAAAAGCTTTTTTGTCAATATATAATTCGGGTTACCCAGCAATTCTCATTATAGCGTCGGCTTTATCAAAAAATACTGTGTGAGTGGCATGTTGCCACGATTTTTCGCGGCTGGAAAGCCGCTCCCACAGAGATGATTCGTCAAAATTAGAATTGCTGTCGGATTACCTATTCAAAACGATTTTGTACAGAGAATCCCTCTCTGCTGCACAAGAGATCACGTTCGGCTTCCCTCAAATCGTACGTAACCATTTCGGAGACCATCTCATTAAACGTGATTTCCGGTTTCCATCCCAGTTCCTTTCTGGCGCGAGAAGCGTCTCCCAGAAGGGTTTCCACTTCCGTTGGCCTAAAATACCTGGGATCCACCTTCACGATGCATTTCCCGGTCTTCCCGTCAACCCCTTTCTCATCAATCCCTTCGCCTTCCCACTGCACATCAAACCCCAGCTCTTTTCCCGCAACGCTGACAAATTCCCTGACCGAATGCTGCTCTCCCGTGGCAATCACATAATCTCTGGGAGTCTCCCGCTGAAGCATGAGCCACATGAGCTTCACATAGTCCGCCGCGTGCCCCCAGTCACGCTTGCTGTTAAGGTTGCCAAGGTATATGCAATCCTGAAACCCAAGCTTAATTCGCGCGAGGCCTCTCGTTATTTTTCGGGTGACAAAGGTTTCCCCCCTGATGGGAGATTCATGATTAAACAGGATACCGTTGCACCCGAAGATGCCGTAGGCTTCCCTGTAATTTACCGTAATCCAGTAGGCATACAGTTTTGCAGCGGCATAGGGAGAGCGGGGATAAAAAGGCGTATTCTCGTTCTGAGGCACTTCCTGTACCAGGCCATAGAGTTCGGATGTGGAGGCCTGGTAAAACTTGGTCTGTTTTTCAAGTCCCAGGATGCGAATAGCCTCCAGAATGCGAAGCGCTCCCAGTGCATCTGAATTTGCGGTATACTCCGGAGTCTCAAAAGAAACCTGGACATGGCTCTGGGCAGCAAGATTGTAAATCTCAATCGGTTGCACCTGCTGAATGATCCTGATGAGGTTCGTAGAGTCGGTCAGATCCCCATAATGGAGAACAAACCTTCTCTTATCCACATGGGGATCCTGATAGAGGTGGTCAATCCTGTCGGTATTAAACAGGGAAGACCTTCGCTTGATGCCATGCACTTCATATCCTTTTTCAAGAAGAAACTGGGCAAGATAAGCCCCGTCCTGCCCTGTGATTCCAGTGATCAGCGCTTTTTTCATGGTACACTATCTCCCTTGCATATCTGTTGACAGAAGAACACCGCTCTGTTTTATCAGGGTCACTACGGCTGACGCTGAACTTTCTGCATCTTCCTCGTAAGACCGAATGATAAGAGCCGGGTTTTCAGGAGGCTCGTATGGAGCGGAAATCCCGGTAAAATTTTTAACGATACCTGCCTTTGCCTTCTCGTAAAGACCTTTAGGGTCCCGTGACGCGCAAACTTCCGGGGGACAATCCACGTGAATCTCAAAAAACCGATCATCCCCGACCAGATCTCTTATCCTTCTCCTGTCGCTGCGATAAGGAGAGATAAACGCGGCAATGGCAATGATTCCAGCATCCACATAAAGGTTGACCATCTCCCCGATACGACGGATGTTTTCAACCCGGTCCTCCGGCGAAAAAGCAAGATCACCGCAGAGACCATGCCGGACATTATCCCCGTCAAAGACATAGGTGGAACAACCCATTTCAAAAAGTTTATTTTCAACGATGCGGGCAATGGTGGATTTCCCTGAAGCGGAAAGGCCCGTAAACCATATTACGATACCCCTGTGACCATGGAGGTTCTCACGATCCTCTCTTTTTACATATCCATCAAACCAGGTCAGATGGTTTTCTTCAGTCGTTTTCATGTTTCCCCGTTGACATTTTCTTGTTTTCATTCATTTACGAGGTTAGCCTGGAAACCAGGGAAGTCAGATCCTTTTGAGTCAACCCTGAAATGCGGACTCTCTTGAGTCTGGAAGTCCAACCTGAAATAATCTCGATGCTCTTCTTCGGCAGGTTGAATTCTTTCGCAAGCACTTTGATCAGGGCCTTGTTTGCTTTTCCATCAACCGGGGGCGCTTTGATTTTGACCTTACAGATTCCCTCTTCCATCCCAATAATTTCATCTCTCGAAGACTTCGGCAAAATTTTCACGCTGATGACCGTCTCGGGAATCTCATCCATAGAACAATTCCCCTGAAGGACTCGCATGGTGGCAGGGAATCAAAAGGACCTCAGCCAAGCTGCGCCGCCATTTCCGCGAGACTCCTGACAAGGAATGACTGGATGAAAATAATGACAAGGATGACAATCACAGGAGAAAAATCCATTCCCCCAAGGCCTACCGGAAGCCTTTTCCTTATCTGGTAAAGGACAGGTTCAGTCACCGACATGAGAAAGCGAACGATGGCATTGTAGGGATCAGGGTTCACCCAGGAAATCACTGCCCGGGCTATGATAATCCACATATAAAGGGTCAATGCAATGTCGATGACCTTTGCTACGGCCGAAAGAAAATTTCCCAGAACAAACATGGAAGGCTATCTCCTTATTCCAACTTAAACGCTGTCAGTATTCCATGGCATTTACAAGCGGTACCTAAAAAAAATGGTCCCTTCTCATGGTGAAGGACCTTATCCGACATCTCCTGAAGGTCTTTCACCAGATACCCCCCCAGGCCAGGCGCCAGCTGTCGGCTCCTGATGGCATATGTGTGAAATTCCGGGTGTGTCAGATTCCTCAGAATTTCATATAGTGGTACGTTTCGCTCCTCCCCCGTTACGGTGCAAAATTCCGGTTCCGGGCAGTTATCCGGGCAGGCAAAATCGGCGTAACTGACGAGAAGAGAACCTTCGCTCGCCGGCCAATGATGAGGAAGACGATTAGCAGCTTCAACCGGTACGGCTGTTTTCACTATTTTTCGTGTCCCCTGAAGGGAAAGCCTCAGCCATTCAAAAGCCAGATGCAGAGGGACAGAGGGTACAATCAGGCTATTTTCCTGAAATTCAGCAAAATTTTCAACAAGGAAACGAACCCCATCATACACTATTGATCGCACCGGAAGGGTTCGTAAAAGGGACAGGCGTTCGGCATTCAGATCCACAATAAACACCTGGGAATCCCGTTCAGATAAAATCCGCGCAGCTCTTGATCCGAACTGACCCGCACCGATAATAAACACCGCATCCCTTGAAACCGTGTCCCATTCGAAATTCATTTTAAACCGCCGCTGCAACAAACCAATCCGGCCTGAATATAAGCCGAACATTCCGCAAGTCTATTCGTTCCATTCGTTTGATTCGTGGTTAAAAAGTCATTTTCACGGTAAAGAAAGAAATATATGTCGAAGCAGGCCATAAGCCGGGTTCTGTTTCCCGAAGCGATCACTCGCCATCGGGACAATGATCATTCATCTAGTCTCGCAGTTACCCGCGAGGTCAAGCGACCTACCCGGGAACTCGGGCGGACCACCCTCCATTGTTCCCCTATTTGGTCTTGCTCCGGATGGGGTTTGCATAGCCTCCGACGTCGCCGCCGAACCGGTGAGCTCTTACCTCACCCTTTCACCCTTACCTCCATGCAGCCAAACAGCCACATGAAGGCGGTTTCCTTTCTGTTGCACTTTCCTTCCCGTCACCGGGACTGGGCGTTACCCAGCATCCTGTCCTCAGGAGCCCGGACTTTCCTCCCCCCTGCCTTTTGCAGGGCGGCGATCATTTGTCCTGCTTCGACATGTATTATTCATTCAGCGGCTGGCCATTGTAGCACTTATCTTCCCCCCAATAGATAATCCGTTTGCAGTTTGGACAATTCATAATCGTATCGCCTCGAATCAATTCATTGAATTGTTGAGGAGGAATTCCAATATTGCACACCTTGCAGACACTCCCCGCTACAGGGCTGATCGCCACAACCCCTTTGTGAATTTTCAGAAAATCGTATTGCTTCAACAAATTACTGTCAACAGCCTGACGAAGAAAGGTTTTTTCCTTCTGAAGTTTTTTCAGCTCTTTCTCCAGCAAGGTTACATTCCGTCGGATTTTTTCCTGGTCGTTCAAGAATCGTTTTTTATTCTCCTCAGCCTCTTTGTTGAAGGAATCATAGGCGGTCTTCAGCTCTTCTTTCCTCTCCATTAGATCAAGCGCTTTGTCTTCAAGAGTGGCTTTTTCTCTTTCAAGATCGCTGATTTCCTTGAGTGCCGCCGCGTATTCTTTGTTGGAAGCGATATTGGACAGCTTGACCTGGCTCTTTTTCAAACCACTTTCAACATCATCAATACGCCTATCAATTTCGCGCTTTTCACGGTTACATTCCTCAAACTGGAGGGACCCCTGGTCAACCTGTTCTTCAATCTTCCGTATTTTCTCGCTGAATTCTTCTATCCTCTTCGGGTTTTCTCCTATTCCAGCCTGCGCATTCCGAATCTTAATATCGCATTCCTGAAGCCTGATCAATTGCTTCATCTTCTCCCGCAAGTCATCCATTTCACACCAACCTCTTTCTCATCATACACCTGAAAATTACAAAAGACTTCATCTTTCCATTCGTAAAGGGTCAGATTCTACCTCATCAATTCTCACGGAAACATCCCATTTCTTAGCCTTAAAAAGTCCCTGTAAATAGGCCCCAAAAACCTTGAAAGCTGTATTTTCCAAAGCAAAATGGCCCCCGTCCACCAGGACCACTCCCAAAGACTCCGCATCCAACGCCACATGGTGGGTCACATCACCGGTCAAAAAAAGATCGGCCCCTTTTCTGTGGGCCTCTGTCAAAAGACTTCCTCCGGACCCACCGACCACAGCCAGTCTCTTTATGGCAACACCCCTTTCACCAACAACCTTCATATGTCCCAAATGAAAGATCCTGGATATTTCCCGAAGGACCGCATCCAATGGAAGGGGTTTCAGCAGATCGCCAATCCTTCCCAACCCCGCTGGACCTTCTGAAGCTGTATTTTCTTTCAGGACTTCCACATTTACCAGGCCAAGAAGATCTGCAAGGATATCATTAATCCCAGCCCTTGAAGCATCCAGATTCGTATGCGCGCAGACAATCGCCACATCTTTTTTTATCGCTCTGAAGATCACATCGCCCGGAAAAGATTCCGAATTTACCTGAGAGATCGGTTTGAAAATAAGAGGGTGATGGGTAAGCAGCATCTGAGCACGCGCATCAAGAGCTCGTTGCAGTGCCCCTGGCGTTGGATCCAGCGATGTAAAAATTGTTCTGATTTTCTGTAAGGGAAACCCCACCTGAAGACCCGGGTTGTCCCAAGGTTCTGCAAGACCGGCAGGCGAAACAGATTCCAGCAGATTCAAAATATCGTTTAAGGTCGGCGCCATGGTTCCTTACCCTTGTATTTTGCAGGGGAAGGTGAGGGTCCGCTCGAAAAAGTGAAGGGCATACCCTCCGCGGATACACCCTTTCTCACCGTATACTTTCCACTTTTCGGGTCGTGCTTTTTGAAATCCAGAAACATCACCGTATGCAACATGGTGGGCCCACCAGGGTTCGAACCTGGGACCGACCGGTTATGAGCCGGTGGCTCTTCCAGCTGAGCTATGGGCCCCTCTAAAGCACCTGTTACTGACGGGTCAGAATGCGAAAAAATAAAGAATTTGTCAAGGAAAAACATGAGACCGATCTCCCTGGACAACTAACTTTCCATGAAACTCTTCAGCTTCCTGCTTCTACTGGGATGCCGAAGCTTCCGAAGTGCCTTTGCCTCTATCTGTCTGATACGTTCTCTGGTAACACTGAAATCGCGACCGACCTCTTCCAGGGTATGGTCAGCCTTTTCACCAATGCCGAATCTCATTCTCAGGACCTTTTCCTCCCTTGGCGTGAGGGAGGTAAGCACCTTTCTTGTCTGCTCAGCCAGCCCGAAATTGATGACCGCATCCCCGGGAGAAAGGGTATTTTTGTCCTCTATGAAATCACCTAAGTGGCTGTCCTCTTCCTCGCCGATTGGCGTTTCCAGAGAAATGGGCTCTTTGGCAATTTTCAAGACCTTTCGGACCTTTTCAAGGGGAAATTCCATCTTCTGTGCAATTTCTTCCGGGGTAGGCTCACGCCCATGCTCCTGGACAAGGTATCTGGAAGTTCTCATGAGTTTATTAATCGTCTCAATCATATGCACAGGAATCCTGATCGTTCTCGCCTGATCAGCAATCGCTCTCGTAATGGCCTGCCTTATCCACCAGGTGGCATACGTACTGAATTTGTATCCTCGCTGGTACTCAAACTTATCCACAGCTTTCATGAGACCTATATTGCCTTCCTGAATCAGATCAAGAAACATGAGTCCCCTGTTCGTATATTTTTTTGCAATGCTCACAACCAGCCGCAGATTTGCCTGAATCAGATCGGCTTTCGCTTGATTTGCCTTTTGGAGACACCGTTCAACTCTCCTGAGTTTTTGTTTGAGCTGCCTCGGCGTCATACTGGTTCTTTTCTTTATCTGCTTTATGGCATCCTGAGAACGGATAGCCCTCTCTTTCAGTACACAGAGATCCCCTTTGCACATTTTCACCTGTTCAATAAATTGATCATCGGAAACAGTATCCGGGATTTCCTCCAGACAATTACTCAGATAGGCAATAGATTTGCCACCCAACAGCATCATACAGTCCGAGATAGTTTTTTCGGCCCTTTCAAGCTCCGTAATCACATCCCTGAATCTTTCCACCATCAACTCAAGTTGTCTTTTTTCAAGGCTGAAAGAATTGACAAGTTGTACGATTTTTTCCTGATCTTTCTTGATCTCCGCCTGGAGTTCCTTTCTCCTGTTTTCAGGGCACTTCCTGACATTCATATCGAATCGCTTCTTCTGCAAGACCGCACTGGTTTCACAGATTTGTTCTATCAGGGTAAGAAGGAATTCTCTTCTTTCTCCGATATCATTGCAGGCTTCATCTTCATCCAGATCATTGATAACTTCCTTAAGCTTAACCTCTCCCAGTTTCAGCTTCTCGCCCAACTCAATGATATGTTCCACGCCCACGCAACAGAACAGCAGAGTGTGCAGCGCTTCCGTCTCCCCGAATTCAATCCTCTTGGCAATCTCCACCTCTCCCTCTCTTGTGAGAAGAGAAATGCGCCCCATTTCCTTCAGATACATTTTTACGGGGTCAGAAATCCTGGATGCCTCATTGGCACTGTCCAGCGCAATATTTTCCTTTTCCTCCAGGATGAAGGTTTCTTTCTTGTTTGCGCCGGATTTCTCAACCTTTTCTTTCGCATCTTCATCAATGACCAGAATGTCCAGTTCTTCAAACATGATCATGATGTCATCGATATGATCTTCAGACGATATCATTTCTTCGGACAAATCGTTGTTCAGCTCATCAAAAGTAATATAGCCTTTTCTCTTGCCGCTATCTATCAATCGCTTCAAGTTGATCATATCGCTCTTCTTGTCCATAAACCATTACCTCCAAAGACTCGTATATCATTGACCAGGGGGGCCTTGTGCCTTTAGTTTCAAAAGCCGGTTCAGTTCTGCAGGATCCCCAACAGCTTCCCTGAATGATCTTGACAGTTTTTTTTCATATGCCTTGCTCTTCATTTCACTGACCGCCTGATCTATCTCCCCATCCGAATAGATAGATTCGGAAACCAGCATCTCCCTTAAAACTCCCTGCACTTCAGTATTGAGACTTTCTTTAAAATCGTCAGGCGAAAAGCCCCCCGTACGTCTATGCTCATGAAGAATTACACGGACAATTTCTTTCATTCCAGGATCCGAAAGCAGGTCCACGCATTCCGAATCATAAAGCTGACTAATGGTTTCAGGATGATGAACCATGAGATTAAGCAATTGGGAATCACAGACCGTGCTTTTCGGCCTCGACACGGATATCTTTTTCCTTAAAGCCCTTCCAAGTTCATCTGCCGATCGGCTTTTTCTGAAAGAGGCCAGTTCTGTCAACACCACATCTTCCCTGATACCGATCCGCTCTGCAAGACCCCGCACATATAACGAACATTGGGCCATATTTCGAAGTTCCGCAAGGACCGGAAGGATCTCTTTCATGGCATTTACCTTTCCCTCCACATCCTCTGTGTTCAAGGACAGACTTCTGTTCAGATAGAAGTCGAATATGGGATCGGCCTTTTCGACCAATTTCTCAAATGCGGCAAGACCGTTCTGCTTTACGTAAGTGTCCGGATCATGCCCTTCAGGCAGAACAACTGCTTTTGCTGAAAGGCCTTCATTCAAAAAAATGGGCAGTGTCCGCATGGCTGCCGACTTTCCCGCCTCATCTGAATCAAAAACAACAACAGCCTCCCGGGCATACCCTTTGATTTTGCGAATATGATCTTCCGTCATGGCGGTTCCAAGAGTAGCCACGACCTCATCCAGGCCTTTCTCTTTCAATGCCAGCAGATCCATATAGCCCTCAACAATAATGGCGCGTCCCTTCTCTCTGATGCTTCTGAAAGAGGAATCCAGGCCATAGGGAAACTCACCCTTGTGGAAAATCGGAGTTTCAGGCGTATTCAAATATTTTGGCATTCCGTCGTCGAGAACCCGTCCCCCGAACCCAATAATCCTTTCTCTCAGGTTCGAAATGGGAAACATGATTCGACCCCGGAAACGATCATAATGGCCTCCGTTTTTCTTTGGGATAATCAACCCGGCCTGGACGGCATGCGAGAGGTCTGCATTATTACTCATCAGATAGCGGGTAAGTCCATCCCATTTGTCCGGGGAATATCCGAGCCTGAATTCCGCAATAATTTCCTTTGAAATCCCTCGGCTTCTAAAATAATCCGCTGCCGCTTTTCCCGCCTGTTCATGATTCAGTACTTTCTGGAAAAAGGTTGCAGCCATATCGTTCATTTTAAATAGGCTTTCCCGTAAATCACTTTTCTTTTTTTCCTCAGACGCGGAGAAATCTCCGGATATGGTCACATGATACCTTTCCGCCAGATCTTTCAGTGCCTCGGGAAAGGTAAAATTGTGATAGGCCATCC
Organism: Deltaproteobacteria bacterium; assembly: GCA_013349725.1. The sequence continues at coordinate 9,542 of DUZB01000095.1, forward strand.
AAAAATCGAACAGGTCCCCTCCCTTCTTACAGCCAAAACAGTGAAACATCTGTCTATCCTGACTGACGGTAAACGAAGGATCTTTCTCGCCATGAAAAGGGCAAAGCCCCATGAAATTCTTTCCGGCCTTTTTGAGCTGAACAAACTGACCAATCAGTTCTACAATGTCAGCGGTCCGCTTGATTTCATCTTTCGCAGACTGGAAGGAAACCATGAGTCTTTTTCCACCGATTTTTGCTTTTCAGGTTTTAAGGGCCTCAGCAAAAAATGCCTCATAGCCATAAACGACAAAACTCCTTCATTTAGAGAAGGAGTTTCATCTCATCAAACACCGAATGCCATCTGTATTCATTATTTCCGTCAATAAGTGCTGATCCAAAAAACAGGAAACCAGATGTTTTGAATGGGTCGGGTGCACAAAAGGTAACATATCCAACTCAGGATGTTAGGCATTCAGCAGTTTCCCGGCTATCTCACTTACCGTTTTTCCCTCCGCCCGTCCCGCCATTTTTTCCATGGCCGGTTTCATAATCTTCCCCATATCTCTACCGCCTGAAAGGGAAAGGTCTGAAATTATTTCGGACAGGATCTGTTCTATTTCATCACGATTCAGCTGTTTCGGAAGGTATTCATATAGAATTTCAGCCTCTTTTTCCTCTTTCAGCCATAAATCTTCACGGCCTGCAGCCTTGAATTCCCCCGCAGCCTCTTTGTTTTTTCTAATCATGGAGGAAATATTTGAAAGAATCTCATCCTCCTTCAACTCCCTTCCCCATTTAACCTGTTCATTTTTCAGCTGAGATCTGAGCATTCTGAGAATGGAAAGCCGAACAGTATCCTTGGCCTTCATGGCTGTTTTAAGGTCTTCACTTATCCTATCCTGCAGCGGCATCATTCCTCCGATTTTCTATAAGTTAGGACGAACAGACGACATGTCAAGCGGATTTCTTTTCAGTGTCCCGCCTGCCGTCACAGACCTGTATTGCCTCCGAAAGATCCAGGCTGCCATCATAGAGGGCCCTTCCAGTGATCATGCCGACAACCCCGTGTTCTGCAAGGGGCAATATTTCCAGAACATCCGCCAACCCTGCTATTCCACCCGATGCAATGACCGGAACATCCACAGACTGAGCCAGGTATTTTGTAGCCTCCACATTACAGCCGCTCCGCATACCGTCTCGACGAATATCCGTATAGATAATCGCTGCAAGGTTTTCCTTTTCAAACTTCCCGGCAAGTTCGACCGGGCTCAAGGGAACATTTTCGGTCCAGCCCTCTAAGGCGACCCTTCCATCTTTTGCATCGATTCCTAAAATGATCTGCCCTGGAAACGCCTTGCAGGCATCGACCACAAACTCAGGATGCTTGCAGGCCGCCGTTCCCAATATTAAATATTGTATTCCCAGCTCAAAATATGCGGCCATCGTGGCCATATCCCTCACGCCACCCCCCAGTTCGACCGGGATAGGTACGGCCTCCACAATCCGCCGGATCACTCCCATGTTCACTGGCCTGCCTTGAACAGCACCAT
>DUZB01000096.1 GCA_013349725.1 Deltaproteobacteria bacterium
ACATATAGTTGTCGCGGCATCGCATCGGTATTCACCTGCGCCTGCCATATGTTGAGATCGACGTCGTGGAGAATCCAGCCGTTTACTTGTTGCGCGCCCGAGATCACTACACTTTCTCCGGGGGCGGCCTGGTAGACCACCTCTGCGCCGGGGGCGCCGGAGTCTCCGGCATTTAACTTCAGCGGACTGCTGAGCCGATAAGTGCCAGCCTTTATATTAACGTTTATGGTACAAATTCCGCGATTGCCATTTGCACGGATCACATCAAGGGCGTGTTCGAGCGTCAGGAAGGGATTATCCGAGTCACCACTGGCCTGATCGCTTCCATTGGTCGCCACCCAGTAGTTTATGGTGTAAGTACCCGAAGAACCGGTATCCGAAGAACAGGCGGGCATGAAAAACAAAAGGAAAACCACGGTTAAAAATTTAAACGTGCAATACGACGGGCGTTGATTGTTCGATGTCATTGGCATCCCCTCACACAACCACCGGTCACGGAGAAAGTCTCAGCTGAGCTGATGCTTACCCGATAGTGACTATGATAAATTTCAGGTTCTAAGAAAGTTCCTCTTGGGTTACTCAACCCAACTAACCAAAATATCATAACAAAGGAAAAATATCCCATGGCTGATAACATAACCAAAAACAAAATCAATTTCAAACGAAAAGAAGTGGTGGGCGCCCAAGCCCACATTTCAGGCCCACGAGTTGCAGCCACAACAATTTATTATTGGATCTTACTTGACCCCCAAAGCCTTTTCCAATACACTCCCCCCGAAAATTGCAACTTCTTATCACCCGCCTCACCGAGCCTGTTTTTTTGATAAGCCACACAGAGTGCCCACATGGCGGGAGACAGCGGCAGAGCGGGTATTGCTTCTTCTGGATCACCCGCCGCCAAAACAGTCCAGAAAATGGGACCAGGTGAAGGTCGGCTACTATGGACGCGATTTTTCCGCTCGTGAGATACAGAATATCCGGGAACTGATAGCCTCCAAGCCACAATGGACGCGCCAGAAGATTGCCTGCCGGCTCTGCCTCAAATACAATTTCTTGTATTGGTTGGATTGGGTCGCAACCGGATCATGTTGTCCATATCCATTCGTTCTTTGCCCATAGGCCTGTTATGTACTTTCTGGAACTATATTTCAGCAATACCCGTGCTAACGGAGACGGCGTCTTCAAAGTGAAAAAACTCGGGGATGACCTCCGGAAATGGACGCTGCTCCCAGCGGGACAGAGACATCGGGAAATTCTGCAACTGGCAGGGCTGACCTGCGCCGGCCTTCCCTTTGTCCCCCGCCTTCCCGGTAATTTGACACGCTTTCGGGGGCGGCATGACAACCCTCTTCGGATGGAATGCATCTTGGCCCGTCACAATCGGTGGGATGGCATCCCCAGTATGCCATCTATTTTCGGGAGTGGTCTTACCATGGATGAAGCTGGCCGGCTTACCCCACTGAACCGTCATTCTTGTGAGCTTCTTCCGTCTGCCGTTCCTGTCGTCAAGGTCAAAATGGGGAACGGCATCAGGCGGTTTTTTTTGTTGGGCTACGGGTCGGCCGCCTGTTTCTGCGAAGGACAGGATGATTTTGACTTCGAGGATCCGTTTCATCGCCTGAGGCGGTTCAAATCGCTCTATGACAACAGCACCCCGATCACAAACCCGATAGCTTTTCTGGAACGACTTCATTATAAGGCGATACTCAAGTCCAGGTATCCGGCCCGGCAGACCATGAATCGTCTGTGCCGACTCCTTACAGAATATCTGTACGTGGATACCAGTCCCTGGCTTGAGAGAGCATGTGATTTCGGCGTGCAATGGGCTCAATTGAAGGCCTGGCAAAAGCGGGCATGCTTGCCGGTGCTCGATGCCGTACGCTATATGGTGGACGTCTTTTCTGTGAGCGGCAAACCACTGGATCAACCGGGCGTCATGTTGCTGGATCGTCCCGATCTTTTCTGCGCCACCGAGATGTTTCCAAAATGGATGACGCTCTTGGATCGGCTCTTGCCTTCTATGCAATGCCTCCTGTCTGTCTCTGAAAAGGCGCGGTCCCAGTGTCCTTCAGATGTTCTGTTGAAGCGCCTCCCTCTGCCTGCGCCCCCGGACAAAGCCCCGGAAAAGAAACCCCCAAGACGAGTCGGCGGCGGCAACGTTCTGCTCATTCAACTCGACGGCAGGCTCCCAAACCTTGCACTCATGAAACTCAGTCAATATTATAAGGGAAGAGGGAAAAAGGTGATTCTGGAGCGACGGAAGAGCAGAATCACCGGGGCGGATGCGGTGTACGCCAGTTGTGTGTTCGCCCAAACGCCTTCCTGGAAACGAACAGTAGACCTGAAGAATTTTTACGGAGACTCTCTGATCCTCGGAGGCTCTGGGGTGGACCTTGAGAAGAAGCTCCCGGCGGAAATAGAAGCCATGCCGGCAGACTATTCACTTTATCCTGAGTTAGGGGATCGTGCGATCGGGTTCCTCACTCGGGGCTGCCCTTTTCGCTGCCTTTTTTGCATTGTCCCAAGGAAAGAAGGGGACGTCCGCCAGGTCAGCGCTCTGGATGAACTCCTTCAAGACAACAGAAAAAAGCTGATACTGTTAGACGACAACATCCTCGCCCATCCTGCTGCCAACGCGTTTCTGGAGGAAATGGTCCACCGAGACCTTCAGGTGAATTTTACGCAGACCCTCGACATCAGCCTGCTGAACCGGGAAACGGCTGCCCTTCTTAGACGTATCCGGTGCACCAACACAAAATTCACCCGCACGGTTTACCACTTCAGCTTGAACGACACGCGACGTCTGGGCTTAGTCGGCAAGAAATATCGGTTGATGAATTTCACTCCGGGCGACAATGTGGAATTCGTCTGCATGTACGGGTACAACACCACCCTGGCCCAGGACGTTGAGCGTTTTCGGTTCCTCCGTTCTCTTCCAGGTGCCTATGTATTTGTTCAACAATACCAACCGATTGAAGGGGGACCTTCCCCCCAGCTTACTCATTATTTTGACGACAACGCAGATGAACTGATTGACGAACTCATCCGCATCGTATTTACTCAGAATATGAAGAGCATGGAAAAATACTACCGGTGGCTGAGCCGCTTTTATGCCGGGACCTTCAAGCGATTACACAAAGGCTTGGTGGACACCATTTTCAGATATAACCATCGCTTTGAAAAAGGCCACTATATAGCGACAATGGCTGGAACCCGGAAGAATGTGAGGCTGCCGTAACATAAACGAAATGCGCACTACTGCTATCATTGTTCGATGAGATTTTTGAATCAAAAGCCGTAGACCTGTGAGCCGGCTATGGACCTTCTCACGGCATCTGCGGCTTTTGGGTTCCTCTTCACTTCCCGGACAAGCGCACAGATATCATCCTCCGAGCCCCTCTCCCATATGGAATGGATAACAGCCACGCCCCATTCATCATCTTTCACATAAAAGCTGCAATTAGCTTTTAGCTATTAGCCGTTAGCTTAAAGATCGTAAACGGTTGCATGGCTTTTCCCCGGATTGGGGATCTCATTTTTTGATGCTGCAGGATTTCACCGTAACTAATGGATATTGTATGCCTAATAGCTAACGGCTAACCGCTTATTGCATCTTTTAGGTTTCACATTGATATGGCGATGTTCCATTAATAAATCCGCCGTCTTTTCGAAGTTTCTCCGTTGTCTTCACCAAATGATGGATACTATGGTAACCCATTCCGGGGCAAGCACAAAACTGCAATGCTGCATTCAATTGACAAATCAACCGGATAAGAATAAACTGCGCCCTGTCCAAATGTAGATTAAAAAGGCAGTCATAATGGAAAAAGCAGCAATTATTCGACTGAGTTTCTTTCTGGGAATACTTATCATCATGGCTCTCTGGGAGATGATGGCCCCAAGGCGAAAACTGACCACCTCCAAAGCAAGTCGGTGGACGTGGAACCTCATCCTGACGTTCATCAATCCCATTATCGCGCGATTGGTTTTTCCCCTGGCAGCCCTGGCTGTGGCGGTGAAGGCGCAGGAAAACGGGTGGGGCCTTCTCAATCTGTATGATCTGCCCTATTGGGTGAAATTTACAGCAGCCATACTTGTTCTGGACATGGTGGTGTATCTGCAGCATCTCATGTTCCATGCCGTCCCTCTGTTTTGGAAACTCCACATGGTTCACCATACGGACCTGGATTACGATGTGACAACCGGACTACGTTTTCATCCCATTGAAATCATCGTATCCATGGTCATCAAGATGACGGCCGTGGCCGCCCTCGGGCCCCCTGCCGGGGCCGTGGTGGCCTTTGAAGTCATCCTTAACGGCATGGCCATGTTTAACCACGGCAACGTGCGTCTGCCCCTGTGGCTTGATCGCATCCTGAGACTCGTGGTGGTTACCCCGGATATGCACCGGGTTCATCACTCCATCTATCCGCGGGAAACCAACAGCAACTTCGGGTTCAATCTGTCCTGGTGGGACCGCCTGTTCGGGACGTACAAGGCTCAGCCCACCGATGGGCACGAAGGCATGACCATCGGGCTCCGGCAGTTTCGGGAAGCCTCGGATCTCACGCTACCCAGGCTTCTCCTCCTGCCGTTTACAGGCAAACAGGGGAAGTATTCCATCAACCAACGGGGGGGCTAATCGCTAACAGCTAATAGCTAATGGCTGATCAGCATCTCCTATTCCACAAGCACCACCGAAAGTCCCTTTGCCAGGTGAAGGACTTTATGGGTGACACTCCCGACGAAAAATTCCGCGATCGCGGAAAGGCCTCGTCGACCCATGACAATCGTGTCATAACCTGTTTTGGCTTCCTCAACAATATCTCTGGCGACGCCTTTTTTTCGGACCTCCATCTTTGTCCGGATAAGATCTTCCTGGAATCCCGCCTGGACCAGAATCTTTTTCGCCTTTTCCATGGCTTCGCCCATCAGTTCCTTCTTTTTTTCCTCCATTCCGCAGAAGTTGACCTGCTCCGACACAAAATAGGGGGTCAGGCTGGGATTGTTCATGTCGCACATGGTTTGAATGTCCGGCAGCACACTGAAAAGCGTTACCCGGTAGTCAAGTCGAAAGGATTTGGCCGTAAATTCCACGGCCCTCATGGCGTTTTCTGAATCGTCAAATGCCAACAGAATATTTTTTTCCACTTTTTCCTCCACTAAAAATGAACGTTAATTTAGGATTACGGACGTCGGAGCCTTGCTCATGGATTCCTCCCTATGTAGCATGAAAAATAACCCTGATAAAGAAGGAATTTTCTTTCTAAAAAGAATTGTCCTTTTAAACCGTGTTTTCTTATGTTATTCAGAGAAGTACATATCCATTCATTTAGATTAAAAAGCCTGAAGGTGTTTTATGTCTGAGGAAAAGAACAGCCCCGTGAATGCTGCTTATAAGGAAAAAGATCTGCTTATAAATGGCTTCAAGCCTTCCAATAACGCTTGCATGCAGGGGACCGAATTCTTTGCAAGCATTTTCTTGAATTCCCCCATAGGCATCTTTATTGTGGAAGATGGAAAATTCCGATTCGTGAATCCGGAATTTCGGCGGATTTCAGGATTCTCGGAAGAAGATCTTCTGGGAGTGAATTCGCTTGAGATTGTCCTGCCCGAGGACAGAGCCCTGGTAAGGGAAAATGCCAGAAAAATGCTTAAAGGAGAACGTTCCTCGCCTTACCATCACCGTGTTGTTGGAAAAGATGGAGAAATCAGGTGGATTGTTGAAGCGGTTGCGCCCATCGATTTTGAGGGGAGAAAAGCGACATTGGGTTTTTTCCTGGATACAACCGAACAGGAACTGGCCAAGGAAGCGATCTATCTGTCGGAAGATAAATTTCAGAAAGCATTTCGCTCCAGCCCCGACTGGTTTGTCATATCGACCATGGAATGTGGAATGTACTTGGACGTGAATGAAGCTTTTTTGCGAACGACCGGATATCGCAGGGAAGATGTCATCGGGCATACCTCCACTGAACTGAACATCTGGGCTGATCCCGAGAAGCGAAACGAAATGCTCCGGATGCTGCGGGAAAAAGGGGTCGTACGCGATATGGAGGCCCGGTTTCGAACAAAATCAGGGAGCATTAGGCACGTTCTATGGTCGGCGGAGATGATCGATTATGAGGGGGAGAAATGTCTTATTGCCATGGCCAAGGACATCACCGGACGCATCAAGGCTGAGGAAGAGCGCCTGAAGCACGAAAAACTGCAGGGGGTCCTGGAAACGGCCGGAGCGGCATGTCATGAACTGAATCAGCCTCTTCAATATATCTATTTGCTTCTGAGTGAGGCCATGGAAGATAGCCCTGAAAGCAGCAGCCTTGCGGAGATGAAAAAACAGCTGGATCGTCTCAGAGGAATTACCAAGAAACTGGAACTGGTTACTATTTACCAGACGAAAGACTATATTAAGGGGGAAAAAATCATAGATATTGACAAGGCTTCGAAAACCGACTGAAGTCCTCTACAAATGAATTCCAACCATCAGATCAAGAAAATTCGCTCACGTATTTCTCAGGCCATGGAAAAGGATCAGCCTGCTTTTTCCAAACGCCTGAACAGAATCCTGACAAAATATACGGGAAGCGACCTCACTGAAAAAGCAGTACAACAGCTTATTATTCTTGAAAAAAATATCGGGGCTTCCGTTTCGGGAAAACAACTCCGTGTGAAGAACCTCCCGAACCTTTCCTATCCGGAAACCCTGCCCATCACTTCCCGAAAAGACGACATCGCTGAAACAATCCGGAACCATCAGGTAGTCATTATCGCCGGAGATACCGGATCCGGCAAAAGTACCCAGATACCTAAAATGTGCCTGGAGGCCGGCAGGGGAATTGAGAGGAAAATCGCCTGCACCCAGCCCAGAAGAATTGCAGCCACGACCATTGCGGGCCGGATTGCGGAAGAATTAGGGGAAGAAATCGGACATTCGGTGGGGTACAAGATACGTTTTAAAGATCGAACCAGCCCCGACGGGTATATCAAAGTCATGACGGACGGCATGTTGTTAGCCGAAACACAGCAGGACCCCGGTCTTCACGCCTATGACACGATCATTGTGGACGAAGCCCACGAAAGAAGCCTCAATATCGATTTCATCCTGGGCATCCTGAAAACGCTCCTGGAAACGAGGCGAGACCTGAGGGTGATTATTACTTCGGCCACTATCGATACGGAAAAATTTTCCGCAGCTTTCGGAGGAGCGCCTGTCATTGAAGTCTCCGGACGTAGATTCCCGGTAACCGTTGAATACCTGCCCGTTGATTCCCGACTTCAGGAAACCGGCGATGTCACCTATGTGGATATGGCGGTCAATGCGGTGGCCAAAGTATGTGGAAGGGGACCTTTCGGGGATATCCTGATCTTCATGCCCACGGAGCAGGATATCCTTGAGACATGCGATCGTCTGGAGGGGAAACAACTGAAGAATGCTACGGTATTACCTCTTTTTTCCAGACTTAGCGGCGCGCAGCAGCGGCGCGTTTTTCAGCCGGTAAGCGGCAGGAAAATCGTCGTTGCAACGAATGTGGCGGAAACGTCTCTCACCATACCGGGAATCAGGTTTGTCATCGATACGGGTCTTGCAAGAATATTGAGGTACATTCCTAAAACCCGGACCACGAGCATCCCCGTAAGTCCCATCTCAAGAAGCAGCGCGGATCAGAGAAAGGGTCGTTGCGGACGACTTGAGAACGGTACCTGCATTCGATTGTATTCTGAGGAAGATTACGACTCCCGTCCTGAATTCACCGAGCCGGAAATCCTTCGTTCGAACTTAGCCGAAGTCATTCTCCGGATGATTTCCCTGAAACTGGGAGATATCGGGACCTTCCCTTTCCTGGACAGCCCCAACCCCAGGAGCATCAAAGACGGTTTTGACCTCCTTGTGGAATTAGGCGCCGTTGTAAGGAGAAATGATACCGTTTTTCTTACAGACAAAGGGCGTCTGATGGCCAGGATGCCTGTGGATCCGAAAATATCCAGAATGATTATCGAGGCAAGGAAAGAGGGTTGCGTTCACGACATTGCGGTCATCGCATCGGCTTTGACGGTTCAGGACCCCAGGGAAAGGCCCATGGAAAAGGCTGCCCATGCCGACCGGATGCACGCCCGTTTTAAAGATGTCGGGTCCGACTTTGTTACCCTGCTCAATCTCTGGAATTCCTACCATCGCTCATGGGAAACCCTGAAAACACAGAACAGGATACGGAAGTTCTGCAGGGAACATTTCCTTTCCTTCCCGCGCATGGCCGAATGGCGCCATATTTACGAGCAGATCTCCCTCATTCTGAAAGAACACGGCATTCCAAACAGCAACAGCAAAACCGAAACATCTCAAGAAAACAGCTATGACGGCATCCATCGATCGGTTTTGAGCGGGTATCTATCCAACATTGCCGTCAAAAAAGAAAAGAATATCTATCTTGCCGCAAGGGGCAGAGAGGCCATGATTTTTCCAGGCTCCACCCTTTTCAACAAAGGCGCTGAATGGATCGTTGCGGCGGAGATGGTGAAGACGTCCAGACTCTTTGCAAGAACGGCGGCGAAAATTGATCCCGGATGGCTGGAAACTGTAGGCGGACGTCTGTGCAAATCGTCCTATTCCAACCCCCATTGGGAGAAGAATCGAGGCGAGGTCCGCGCTTCAGAGCAGGTGACACTCTATGGTCTGGTCATCGTTCCTCAAAGGTCGGTCGCTTACAGCCCCATTAATCCGGGTGAAGCCCACGAAATTTTCATACAAACCGCCCTGGTAGAAGGGGAGATGAAAAAGGAATTTGGATTCCTCACCCACAACAGAACTCTGATCGAAAAAGTTTCCGGGATGGAAGATAAGATAAGACGTCGCGGAATGCTCATGAGCGAGGAAAGTTTNGCCTCATTTTATTCGGAGAGACTGCAGGGAATCAACGATATACGTACCCTGGAATCGGAAATACGTAAAAGGGGAGGGGATGATTTTCTGAAAATGAAAGAACAGGATGTCCTTCTCGCATGTCCTGATGCGGATGAGCTGGCCCTGTATCCGGACGAAACCGCCATCGGTTCCGGAACCTTCAAGTTCGCCTACAAGTTCGCGCCGGGTAAGCCGGACGACGGCATTACCATCAAGGTTCCTTCCTCCCTTGCCGCCCAGGTTTCCCCGGAACATCTGGATTGGATCATACCCGGGCTCTTCCGTGAAAAGGTTACCGCACTGATCAAAGGACTTACCAAGAGTTATAGAAAACAGCTCGTCCCTGTTTCAAACACTGTGGATGTTATTCTCTCTGAAATGCAAAGGACAAACGCACCCCTTGTTTCCGCCCTGGGGACATTTATCTACGAGCGATTCGGCATAGATATTCCNGCCTCGGAATGGCCTGCAGACCAGATCCCCGAACACCTNCATATGCGTGTTTCCCTTACGGATCANAGGGGNCGGGAACTGCGCTCCGGACGAGATCCTTCCATTTTGCGGGAGGGTGTGCAGGAAAATTCCGCGAAGAAACCCAGGCCGGATCTGTGGGAAAAGGCAAAGCTGCAATGGGAAAAATCAGGGATTACTTCCTGGAACTTCGGCGCGTTGCCCGAAAACATTCCCCTTACAGACGACCTGTTTGTGTATCCCGGTCTGGAACCCGTGGGAAAGGGCGCAAATATCAGGCTTTACAGGGACAGGAATGCTGCACTCAAAGAACATGAAAAGGGTGTGAAAGCGCTCTTTCTGATCCATTTCAGAAAAGATCTCAATTTCGTGAAAAAAGTGCTGAAATTTCCTGAAAAACTTTCAAAGGCGGCGGATTATTTCGGCGGCGTGGATACGGTTGAAAAAGCCATCTATGAAAGCCTTACCGATCGCCTTTTTCGCCTGGATCTGAGAAACGAGGATGCCTTTCTCCAGCACGCGGTGACTACCGGTCCCTCTCTTCTTTCGGAAAGCCGGACCCACCTGGAATTAACTGTGAATGTGGTTGAGGCCTATTACCAGACCCGGCAGGCTATTCAGGGGATAGAGGTAGCAAATCGGAACAATTTGCCTGGGATGGATCTCTGCGCAAGGCTCAGAAAAGAGCTTGACGGCCTGGTCCCGGGGGATTTTCTGGAGCGATATGATCCCGATCGACTGGCGCACCTGCCCCGTTATCTGAAGGCAGTGGAAATGAGAGCGGAGAGGGGAAGTTACGACATGGAAAAAGAGCAGAAAAAAGCTGCCGTCATGGCCCCTTTTACGGAAGCGCTCCGGAGGAACATCAAAGCACTTTCCGCCAGAGCCACCGTGGAGAAGCGGGAAGTGCTCGAAGAATTTTTCTGGATGCTGGAGGAATTCAAGGTGTCCCTTTTCGCCCAGGAATTAAAAACGCCTTTTCCGGTATCGGCGAAGCGCCTTGAAAAGAAGCTGCGGGAACTTGAACGGATGATATAAACCCTTCATGCTCTTCATGTCCTTCATGGTGAACTATAGACCGGGTTCAACCTCCGCTTCCATGCAGAACACCGGGGGGAACATTTAATCATGCGAATCGCCATATGCTGACAATGGTCTCATAATCGAATAGAAAACGTCAAGACTAACATTCAAGAAAAGGCATGCAACAAAACCGGATGAGGACCAGTGATTCGGTTTGCGATCGGGCTGCGGTTGAATTGGGGATGTCTTTGTTGGATGTGTCGAGAAAACTGGACCTGACATCCAGCAATTTAGGGTATTGACAAAGAAGTTTTTGAATTTGTTTATACAAGATAACTATACCGTTGGGGAAATCATGCCAAAAATCATGATCGTTGAAGATAATCTGGTTGCTGCGATGGAACTGGAGGAACTGCTGACTGCCAGAGGCTACGAAGTGCCGGGTACAGCCCTCTCAGGGTCTGAAGCCGTGGCCATGGCAGAAACCCTCCTGCCGGATCTGATTTTGATGGACATCCAACTGCCCGGAGAAATGGACGG
>DUZB01000097.1 GCA_013349725.1 Deltaproteobacteria bacterium
CAAATTCACCCGATTGTTATGGTTTTCTTTATAAGTTTTGTAATGTCCTTTTGAAGTTCGGTAGAGTTCAACAGGTATCCGGTCTCGGAAAAATGATGCTTGCATGATCTTTCACCCCGACTCCGCCCAAAATCGTGCAAGGCTGACAGATCAATCTTACACTATTTCCCCATGAAGTCAAACGGATGTTTCATATAGGAAAGGTTCAGTCAGACTTTCAAAGAAATCGGGCTGATTCTATGGATCATTTCCCCTCTAAAACCTCTCGAATCGCTGAAGCCAGATTCCGGATGCCTATGGGCTTCTCAATGTATTTGCGCATACCGAGGGCCTCCGCTTTCTTTGCCGACATCCTCTCACTGTAACCCGTACAGATGATCACCGGCATATTCGGCCGAATTTGCAGCACTTCTGTGGCCAGCCTGTCGCCGGTCATTCGAGGCGTAGTCATATCGGTTAGTGGTTGCAAATTCAAATCCCATGGGGCATTATTCACAACATTTCTCATTGGCGGTACAATTGACACCCCTTGGTGGATTTGAAATGGNGCCGTTCGGACGTTTGATTTAGGGTATACAGGTTTTGCTCAACCTCCGTCAAGAGTCTGACATTCAATTCTGGCTTAATTATCCGAACCGGAAGGGTTTCGGCCGAACATTCTTTTTCTACCCGGTCGTACGACCGGTGCGAGCGGACAAGGAGCGTTTGAGTATGGCAGGGCTCATGCCCAAACCGTTATGGATTTTTCAAGTGTTTGCCAATTTTCAACATGTTATCAGGGGCTTTATTGTCTTTGCAACGGTGTTGCGGTTTCTGTCCCTGGCATGGGTGGCCTTGGCCTCGGGGCCCGACCCGGATGCCCCCAGGTTTCTGGAGGGGGACCTGCGGAAGATTGATTTTGACGTTTCGGGGTTCCATATCTACTGGAAAGACCGGCTGCGACTGGAAAGCCCGGAAAAGGCCTTGAAGATCCAGATTGGCGGAATTGTGCAAGTGGATTCCGGGTATATCGGGGCGAACAGCCCACTGCAGGGGGACTTTCCCGGCCTGCAGGGCTATAACACGGATTTCCGTAGGCTGCGCCTGACCACGTTCACCACCCTCTATGAGACAGTGGATATCAAGCTCGACATTGATTTTGCGCGACAGCAGGAGATCAAGGACTTCTGGATCGGGATGAGCAATCTCCCGGTAGTCGGGGATGTGAGGGTCGGCCACATGAAGGAACCTTTCTCATTAGAGGAGCTGACCAGCAGCACGAATCTGACATTTATGGAAAAGAGTCTCCCAATCCTGGCCATGTCACCCGGCCGGGACGTGGGGGCACTGTGTCAGAACACGGCCCTGAACAATCGGCTGACGTGGTCGGCTGGCGCCTTCGTAGTCACCGGTTCCTTTGCCAACATGGGCAATGCTGGGGATCGGCTGTCCCATATACAGGGCTATGCCTTCACCGGCCGGATTACCGGCCTTCCATGGTATGCGGACAAGGGGTTGCGGCTGATGCACACCGGCCTCTCCTATACATATCAGGACCGCAATGCGACCAACATGGACTCACGCCTGAAGTTGAGTACCCTGCCAGAGAGCTACCTCACGTACCAGAGGCTCGTGAGCACCCCATCCTTTTTAAACAACGGTATGCACATGATCGACCAGGAATGGGCTGTGGTCCTGGGGCCATTATCGTTTCAGGCCGAATATGTGCATGCATTCGTAAATGCTGACAAGGCGGACGACCCGGGGTTCTGGGGCGGCTACGTGTACGGCAGCTATTTCCTCACAGGCGAGCACCGTACCTACGACATGAAGAAGGGATTCTTCGGCCGGGTCAAACCCAAGGACAATTTCCGGTTTTTCGGAGTCGGATTGGGGGCCTGGGAACTGGCCCTCCGCTATTCCTATGTGGATCTAAACAGCGGGAAGATCCAGGGAGGGAAGGAGAGGAACCTCACGGCCGGCGTCAACTGGTATATCAATCCGCACATTCGCATCATGCTCAATTACATACACGCCGACGTCCGAGACCGGGCTGCCCCACCGGTGGACCACGGCAATGCAGACATCTATCAGGGGAGGTTTCAGATCAACTTCTGATTCGTATCGCCCGCCGGTAAAAGGGGTATTCGGAGGTTTTGGGCGTTCAGGAATTTGGGGATGGCCCTCTTTTTGCTGAATCCCTTCTAATCAGAACCCGGAGCTTTGAAAATCCCGGAAAGGTCGATATGGAGCCCCTGGAAAACGAGTTTTGGTGTTAAGGGAAAAGGAACCACAACATCTATGGTATCGGATCGGAAAGGGTCGAGGCTTTTTTCAGAAAAGGGGCTATGTCATGCAGACAGGTTTAAGCGGGCTTCGTATAATCAAAGAAGAATAGAAGAAGGTGGTATTTCGGCGTAATTGCGTTACTTCTTTCAACTGTGGACGACCCTTCGATTTCACCATGAGAATTGTTACAACCCCAACATATTGGGGTCGGCCAATTTACATCGTTATTCCGCCCGATTCAGCCTTACCTTGCATAAGTCTTGCACGTCACTTGATCCAATTTTTACCGATTTTCAGCCACTTGTAAACCAAAAAATTTTGAAGTGTCCAACGCAAGGTTAGATATGTCAGCCTTGAAGTCACAGATTTCGCTTTCGTAGACCAATTACCCGGGATCTCACCAGGAAATGAATAAAATTTTCTATAGCAACGGAAAATTTAAAAACGCTACGCAGACACAAAATATGGTAGGCGCAAAAATTCGCTTTGAGGCTCCAACCAGTTGACATATCTTGACAAAGATCCAATATATCGGGAGGTCAAAAAGCCTGTGATATCTTCAAGTCGGGGAAATTGGGCAAACCTGAAATAAGTGACCCTATCTTTAGCCTCAGGTAGGTTTTGTTTTCTTTTGGATATACGGAAAAATTCACACTATCAAAAAGTGGTGCTACGCTTTACGTATTCAAATAAGCGATTATCCTTTTGAACTCAAGCCGGAAAATACTGACAACCACTACATGTTGTAGTTAATCAAATCACAGCCAATCCGGTTATGGGAAAAAGGTGATGTGCATCAATCTTTACCAGAAAGCCGCCCAAAATCGTGTAAAGATGGCAGATCAATTGTCGAATTGGCCGGATCCCATCAGAAAAGCAGGCCTGCAAGCATGCTGGAAGCAAGAGCGCCTGAAAAGGTCTCCGTGTTCAGACACGAAGAAATGAACCATGCGAAAACCTCATAATTCTTCTCTACCTTCTGTTTTTTCAGGGTCGGTTCCAAGGGCCTCGGCAATCAGACGTCTGGCCTGCCCGACAAGGTAGAGGGGCAAAGAAACAAGCAGGAAAGGGACGTTGTCTTTTCCTGCTACTCCGGTCTCTTGCCGGGAACATGATGGCGGCATGGCATTGAACCTGAGCGCCACCGGGGATTTTTTCTCCGCCACAAAAACCTGCAGCGATTTCAAGGCGCCGGTCGTGCCCGCCTTTACCTCAACCGGCACGACCTTGTCTTCGTGTGCGATCAGATAATCCACTTCAGCGCTGGAGCTTTTCTGTTCTCGGTTCCAATAAAAGAGTTGCGGCTTCTCATAGCCTGGCCCGTCATATAAAAGATGCTGACCGACAAACTGTTCGGCCAGAGCGCCATTGTTCACCATGAGTAGGTCATCCACCACTTCCAAGCCCGGCAGAGTAAGACCAAGTGAAGTTGAAACCAGCCCGGTGTCCAGAAAAAGAGGCTTGAAATCGCGTTCTTTGGCCTCGGCCCCCAGGGGCACGCCATTTCCGGCACTGTGCCTGACCCGGTAGATGACCCGCGCCATTTCCAGCAGATGCAGGCTATCGGCAAGCTCCCTTGACCGCTCTTCAGGGTCAAGCCGCACATATTTAAGTTTATTGCCGATCAGGGCCGGTATCCGCCTGAAGACCTTCCGCAATCTTTCCGGATAAATGCGTTTTCGGTATTTACTGAAATCATCTTCGTAGGTTTGCAGGATGGCCGCATGTTCACGAATCGCCTCGGTAAGTTGACCGGAATTGCCATACCACGCAACTGCGGCAGGCATCCCTCCGACAATCCAGAAAAGCTTTAAGAAGTTGAGCAGGGAAAGATGAATAGACTCGGGGATGGGTTCATTTAGTGAGTAGTCTTTCAAAAACTTCGTCATTCTCTCCTGACCCAGAGCCAGGAGAAACTCCTCCATGTCCATGGGGCCGAGATGCAGATATTCCACCCGGCCTACCGGCATGGAAAAATCATGGTCCGCTAACAAAAATTCCAGCAGAGAACCGGCTGCTATGACATGGAGATCTGATTGCTCTTCGTAGAAATAGCGCAACAGTGGCAGCATCTCCGGTGCAGCCTGAATTTCGTCGAGGAAGAGCAGGGTTTTCCCGGGGATTATTTCGGCATCGCGGTCAATCTGCAGAAGTTGCAGGCCTCTGCCGATATCTCTGCCGGCAAAAAGCTGTGCCTTTTCCGGATTTTTGTCAAAATTTATTTCAACCAGGTTGCCGAACTGACCGGCAAATTCCCGAACCAGCCATGTTTTGCCAACCTGTCGAGCTCCCCGGATAATGAGCGGCTTCCGGTTAGGGCGATCTTTCCAGTCAATAAGGTCATGCAGGGCCTTGCGATACATTTGCACCTCGCGGATAGAATTTCCAGGTCACCAAAAACAAGGATTCTCCGGCATCCTTCATAACGGCTAAAAAGTGGTTTACACTTTTTGCCATGAAAATACTTTAATACTTTCACCACCCGGTTCACGTCATTCCCGCGAACGCGGGAATCCACCTTGCTGCACAAAATCGTGGATTCCGGGTCATGCCCGGAATGACGGAAATGTAAACTACCAAATGAAGAATGTTAAGATTATGCACATAAATGGATAAAAGACAAGGGTATTTTGCGCAATAATGGTTTTTATATCAGGTTGTCCGAAACTGTTTTCAATCAAAGAGGTTTTCCAATTTGTACGCTTCTCTCCGCGAAATACAGGCTTTTATCGAAAAAGCAACTCTTTGACTTTCTTTAATGGCCTGTTCAGGATATCAAGAAAGTCATCCATTTTCAGCGCCCTGCAAGCCGGATAAAGAAGGACCAGGAAAAGCAGGCCTGCAAGCATGCTGGAAGCAAGAGCCCCTGAAAAGGTCTGCGTGTTCAGCCACGAAGAAATGAATCGCCTCACTCCTTCGACAACCGCACCGAGAAGGATGCTCAAAAGGATCATTTTGCCCACGCGTGCGTAAACCGCTCCGCTTTCACGGTTTTTCGTACGCCGATTCCAGATTGCATACAGCAGTGTGACCTGCATGAAGGCCGACAGGGAAACGCCGAGGGCGACTCCTGTGGCGCCCATCCGATCCATGGCCGCCAGGAAAAAAGGAATACTCAAGATCACCGCCGCCGTTCCCAGAAGGGCAGGAAACAAGGTGTTCTGCATGGCGTAATATCCCCTGACCACAATCGTCTGGGCGGAAAATGCAAAAGCCCCTAACAACAGATAAGGAAGGAGATGCGCAGTCAACGCCGTGGCAGCGGCGTCAAACCGGCCCCGCTGAAAGAGGAGGAAAACCACTTCGTGCCGGAGCACGATCAAAAGCACGGAGAAAGGAATGACGAGGGACAGGGCGGTCAGGGTCCGGTTCATAAGCTTTTTCATTTCCTCCATCTGCCCCTGGGCCACAAGGCGGGACATGAAAGGATAGGATGCGACCCCAACGGCCTGACCGAAAAGACCAACCAGAATAAAAACAATTCGCAGACCATAGTTGAGAGCGGCAACCGTTCCCCCAGGCATGTAGGAACCGAAAAGCCTGAAAAAGACCTCCGTTGAAAAGATCATGGTAAGCCCCAGGATAAGGGGAAGCGTGAGGAAAAAATACCGTCTCACATCCGGGTGCCGGACATTTATATTAGGGACAAATTTCATTCCGATCCGGCCGGCGCCAATCCATTGCACCAGGAAGTTTCCTGCAAAAGCCCCCCCTAACACTCCCCAGGCGAAACCTTCGATACCGATTCGAGGCCCTAANACAAGACCTCCNGCTATAATTCCCAGATTGTACAGCANAGGAGCCAGGGCGGGCAGGAAAAACCGTTCCCGGGAAAACTGCACCGCCATGAAAAGTCCCCCGGCAAAAAAGAAAAACTGGGCAGGCAGAACGATACACGTCATTCTCACCGTAAGCGCCCTGACGGCCGGGTCCTCGATACCAGGCGCAATAAAATCCACCAGGGTATCTGTCCAGAGACAGCCCGCAAGAATCAAAAGAAGCAGCAAAAAACCGAAAACCGTCAAGATTACCGAAAAAACCCTCCACCCCTCCTCTTCCATATCCCTGGCCAGATAACCGCTGAAGATGGGGATGAATGTAATGGAAAGGAAACCTGTGGCGGCCACATGGTTCAGGATCTCCGGGAGCAGGAAGGCCAGCTGGTAGGCATCCACCTGGCTTCCCGCACCTCCCATATAGGCNACCACCGCCTCCCTGAACAACCCGATGATTCGACTCAGGAAAACAGAGGACATCATGATGATGGAGGCGATGCCCACCTTTCTGTAAAGAGATCCACTCATAAACAACGACTATAAAGGACCCCGTCCCATCAGTCAACAACGTCCACCGCTGTTTTCCGACCCGGAACACAGAATCGGTCCAAAAAACGGCCCCGGATTCTTATTTTAATTCTCGTGGATTTTTTCTTTGACTGAAGCCGTCTGCTGAATTATCTTCANNANAGAAAAANCAACCCCAATGCATTGCAGAAAGGCNTCCAATGAAAANAAGAGTAGTGATTACAGGTCTGGGCCCNNTCACCCCTATCGGAATCGGCAAAGAAGGATTCTGGGATTCTCTTATTTCCGGCAGATCCGGCGCAAAAAACATTAACTTTGAAACCGTCGACATGGACCAGTACAACTCNAAAATCGCCTGTTCCATTGAANATTTCTCCCTGACGGATTTTATTGAAAGGAGCAAGGACAGCAAATATTTAGGTCGAACCTCTCAATTCGCCATTGCCGGAGCCAAGCTGGCGCTCGAAGACGCAGGATTTACCCTCGAACCTGTGATTGTGGAAAGAGGCCCCAAATCTTATGTCATTAAAGACGAGAACTCTTCCAACGTAGGCGTTATTCTTGGCGTAGGCAGCCAGAACATGGACCTGTGCGAAAAATCGTTTTACCGTTTCATTAAATCCAATGGACCCAGTAGAGTTTCACCCTTCGCACTTCCCCATGCACAAATTTGCGCCGTAGCGGTGAACGTGACCGTCAAATTTGGAATCAAGGGAGGCGCCTTCAATGTATCCACTGCCTGCGCATCCTCCAACCATGCCATCATCCAGGCGTACAAACAGATCCTGTCAGGGGATGAAAAAGTGATTGTGACCGGCGGGGCCGATGCGTGCATAACACCGTTCGTGTTCGGAGGATTCGTGGCATTAAATGCCATGAGCACGAGAAACGACGAACCCCGGAAAGCCTCCCGTCCCTTTGACAGAGACCGGGACGGGTTCGTAATGGGAGAGGGCGCCGGGATTATTATTCTTGAGGAACTGGAACACGCCTTGGAGAGGGGTGCAAAAATCTACTGCGAAATGACCGGATATGGGGCGACTTCAGATGCCTACCATATCACAGTCCCCGATCCAGGGGGAGAAATGCAGGCGCGCGCTATGCAGGATGCACTGAAAAGGGCTGGGGCGGCGCCGGAGGAAATCGACTACATCAATGCCCACGGAACATCAACGGCGTTGAACGACCCCGTTGAAACCACGGCCATAAAGAACGCCCTGGGCAAACACGCTTACAACGTGCCGATCAGTTCCACAAAATCCATGGCAGGACATCTCATAGGCGGTTCAGGGGGAATAGAAGCCATTGCAACGGCGCTGATGTTTGAAAGGAAAAAGATCCACCCGACGATCAACCTCGACCATCCTGCAGAAGGCTGCGACCTGGACTATGTTCCCAATGAGGCAAGGGAGAAGACCATTACCAAGGCCATCAGCAACAGTTTCGGATTCGGAGGCCAGAATGCCTCCATCCTTTTCGAAAGATATGAAGCGGGCCGGTGCTCCACAGGAATCAGATGCGGCAGCAAAAAAGACCTTGTGACGGAATGGATTCGCTGAATCTTAAAGGTTGTGCCGGGGAATTTGAATAGGATACTCTCAAGTTTCCAATTTCATTTTGGAAATGTCTCCTTCATGAAAAATGTGCTGAGGACACAGATGATCGAAGATCCAAGCAATACCATGAAGATGGTGGTATAGGCCTCCAGCGAATAGGCTCCTCCCGATGTCTTGGGGTACAGGTCCAGGATTTTCCCCAAGACAGGCATGAATACCGCCCCCCCTAAAAACGGAAAAAGGTTGACAAGACCCACCGATGTGCCTGCAATTTCAACCGGAAAAAGCTCTTTGGTTGTCGTAAACCCAATAACCACCACGGCAGAAGCGAACAGGGCAAACAACAGAAAGACCACAAACATGGTGAGGCGCCCGAGGCCCGAAGGGAATACACAGAGGAACAGAAGTTCCAGGGCCAGGGCCAGGCTGCAGAAAACCATGACCTTCTTTCTGCTTTTGAGAATTTTGTCGGACAAGTACCCCAGGAAAGGACTTCCCCCGATCATTCCCCAGGCTATCATGCTCAAGATGGCGCCGGCCTCGGCCCGCGTCATTCCATAAACATGCATGAGATAGGGGCCGCTCCACAACGCGCCAAACCCGAAGAAAATACCGCAGTCAAAAAAATACCAGACAGCCAGAGGCCAGAAGTATCTCTCTGAAATCACCTTGCGAAATCCATCCCAGAGGGATATTTTTGCCATGGAAGGGGAATTTTTTCCCTGCTCGTTCGCCGACTCCGAAAAGGGAGGCCATCCTTTGTCTTCGGGTCGATCCCTTACAACAATCCAGACCAGGATCAACAGGGCAAAGGTTGCAGCGCCAATCAGTTCAAAAGAAAACCTCCATCCAAAAAGCCCCGTCATCAGGGCCAGCACCCACGTAGCGCCTAAGGCCCCTGCCCCTCCAACGGCATTGAGCAATCCGGCCATTAAGGCGAATTCGTCGGCCCGAAACCACCTTGATATAATTTTCATGGTGGGAATAAATACCATGGATACGCCAAGCCCCACCATGACCCTTCCCGCAAAAGCCATGCCGATCCCCGATGCCATGCCGAACAGGATGCTCCCCGCGGAGGCAATCAACAGGGAAAAGGTGACCGTTTTCCGAGGACCCAGAGAATCCGAAAGAAGTCCGGCAGGGATCTGCATGGCCGCGTAACAGTAGAAGTAAACCGAACCCAGAAGTCCCATGACGCTCGCAGTGGTCTGAAAATCTTTCACAAGCTGATTTGCGACAACTGACAGGGACAACCGGTGAAAATATACAAAGAAATACCCCAGCCCCAGGACAACAAAAATAGCCCAACGGAAGGTATTTATTTTTCTGTTCATCTGTTTCGCCATCTCATTCCTCTGGGGTATAATTCATGGCTGTTGGTTAACGGCAGCGATTCATTCCTTATCACCGGGATTTGAATATCAGGTTTCAGGTGTCAGGTGTCAGGAGAGAAGAACGTAAGGGCAGAAACCCAACCTGAACACTGACACCTGACACCTGGATAATTTAAGATAAATTACCAGCAGTCCGGATTCACATCCCTTTCACCCCTGTGCAAGTCGATAAAACAAAGAGGTTTTCAAAATAATTGCATCCTCCGCACACATCTCATGGCAACAGTAACAGCGGATACACTTGCTTTCATCAATTTCGGCATACGTTTTCCTGGAGTTTTTCACCATGGAAATGGCCTTTACGGGGCATGCCTGGTAACAGGCTGCGCAGGCAATACATTTTTTCTTCAAGATCCTTGGTTTCCGAGTGAGGCTGTCCTTGAAAATCGGTTGGAGCGGTTTCTGCCACCAGGTAAGATGGTTAACAACTCCGGTACCTTCCGTAATAGTTGGGGGGAGTTTAAAACCGGGAATTTTCAATTCTGATAAGGGGGCGCCAACCAGATCTATCTGGTCTATCCGGTTGGGACGGATGCCTCGTTTTTCCGCCTGCATCAGGAACGGGTTATTCTCTCGATGCAATCCCATGATTTCACCTGCCACCACATCCAGCGCAAGAGCATTTTCAGCGCCCAGGAACAGACCGACCTTCCTTGGATCTCCTGTTCCCGGGCCATCACCCTCCATGGCCATCACAGCATCCATGATAGATATCCGTGACGGAACGGCATGCATGAGATCGAGAAGCATATCCACAAAAAGGTTTTTATCGGCTAACTTTGCGTGATAGCCGGGCTTGGTGCGTCCGGGAATAACACCGAAGTGATTCTTTATGGCCCCCGTCATGTGGGTAAAAGAATGGGTCTTCAGTTTGCACAGATTCAGCATACCATCCGCTTTTAAGACCGGCGTGATCACCTCAAAACGTTTTATCAACTCCCCTTCAGGAAAAGAAATATTTTCAAACGACGTATCAAAATTGAGTTTGGCGCCCGAATCCTCAGCAGCCTGAGACATGCCGTTCGTGTGGTAGATTTTTTCAAGAACATTTTTCGTGTATTTGAACCCGGAACCCGGACTGTCCACGATAAGGGGCCTGGCCCCTTCCTTCATCACCATGCGGGCCACAGCGGCAACCATCGCAGGATGCGTGCTCACAGCCTCATCAGGCCTTGCTTCCCGAAGCAGGTTCACTTTCAGGGCGATTTCTTCTCCCTTTCCGACAAAGCGGTTCATTCCGCCCATCATATCCAGAAGTTCGCTTATTTTGCTCTCTGCTTGAGCATAATCCCCACATTTTATCACATAGACCCTGTTGTCCACAAACTCTCCTCATGGAAACTTCGTTTCCAGTTGACGGTTGCCGGTTGCCGGTTCTCTCGTTCCCACCCTCCAGC
>DUZB01000098.1:0-4170 GCA_013349725.1 Deltaproteobacteria bacterium
TAATACATTTCCTTGTTCCATTGGGGGTATTCAATTTTGCCTTGATTGTCCTTGGCACTTACCTGATTATTCGTTCGATAATCAGGATGCGACGTTATGATCGTCTTATTCATAAAATCAAGTTAAGATATAGCATAATCGCAGAATTCATTGATTGAATTCATGGAACTATCCCAACCGTGCAAATGAGGCGTCATGACTATCTCTCCCTGGAATTTCATTTCCCCCATACCCGAAAGGCTCGAAGGCCTGGCGGAACTGGCCCTTGATCTGCGCTGGTCCTGGAGCCACACATCCGACCCCCTCTGGGAGCGTATCGATCCCAAAATCCATGAACGTTTTTCAGTGGATGAACAATTCATCTATCTTCAGCCGGGAACCGACAATTGAACGTACAGGAGTTAAAGTTTCTGGCCGATGAAAGTTGTGGTTTTGCCTTTGTGCCGGTTCTTCGTCAAAATGGAGATGACGTTAAAGATTCTCCCACGATCGGATAAAGGAAGAATTGACCAACCTCCACATGCTGTGTTTGCAAGAGTTTCCTATGCTACTTCGGTAACCTGACCAAACCCATGGCTACATAAGGCGTATCACCAGGTTGTGATGGGGCTGATTGTTTGAGATATTCGTGATATCAGAACATGTCCCAGATCTGAGATATGGAAGCATACGTCATTTTTCATAACAAACAACGCATCGGTTAAATTATGAGAATTGGGATGGTTTTTTTTATAATCTACATTCTTGCAACCACGCCTGTTGGCAATATCTTCATCAGACGCCCCACGATATTCCAGGGATATCGGGGTACGGTGGTTGATTTTACTTTTTTCTCTATCAGGCGGGCAATGATGGCCGCCCCTTTTTCAGGAGATATGAGAAACGGCCTGCTTTTCAACATATTATTCATCGGCGTGTCGATATAACCCGGATACAATACCGTCACATCAATATTTTTTCTGTACAGCTCCACCCTGACTGTTTCCAGGTATATGGCAAATCCTGCTTTTGAAGCACTGTAGGCCGAACTTCTCCGCATTCCCCGAAAGGCAGCCACAGAGCTTATGCCGACAATGTGTCCTTTTCCCTTACCCAGGAAATAGGCTGCTGCCGCATCCACTGTTGCCATGGCGCCGATCAGGTTTACTTCAATGGTACGCCGGATCTTTTCAAAATCCCCGCGTCCAACCCTTTCTCCCAGACCGATACCGGCATTGGCAACGACGATATCCAGGCCGCCCAGTTCATCGGCCATTTCATTGACTGCCTTAAATACGTCATCATAATCCGTAACATCCAATGGCCGGATGGCAACTGCCGGCGGGTTATGTGCTGAAATGATATCGTTGCGGACCTGCTTCAGAAGATCCGCCCTCCGGGATGCCAAGGCCAGTGAACATCCTTTTTTCGCCAGTTCGAACGCCAGGGCTTTTCCGATACCTGAGGATGCGCCGGTGATGAAGATGCTTGAAGACATAAGAAACTCCCATATGTAAAAAAAGGTCAAGCGTTAGATAAGCGTTCTCTGACCATGAGGTCTGCCAGCCGGTGACGAAGCCATCATGCCTCCGGCAGCCGACCCATGAAACAGCCTTTTCCGAAGGGGTGGAGCAAAGACATCCTTTTTCCTTCCCACGGCGATTGATTAGCCTTTTGCACAGCCTCTAAGGCAGTTTCGAAAGCCACTGGTATGCCGGTGCAACCAGTACATACTGATCTCCATTAGGCACCAGCCGGTAACCTTTGGCTTCTTCGACAAGTTGAATGGCCGGTTTTTTCAAGATGCCTTGGAACTTTCTAAGAGCTGAAGATGGTGCTGTGTCTGCAAGCTTGGTTTCAATCAAAACAATTGGCTCCCCCTCGTTCGCGATGACAAAGTCCACTTCCTGTTGTTCCTTATTCTTGATAAAGTGAAGAGAGAACGTTCCGTACCCCATGTCGTTCCATCCGGTAACTGCCCGATAAAGCTCCAAAGCCACCATGTTCTCAAACCGGGCCGCAGGTTCTTTTATCCGGGGGACATCCCAGAGATAGAGCTTACGCTCTTTTTGGATGGCCCGCGCAATTCTCCGGGTCCACGGACCTATGCTGAAGATGAGGAAAAATCTTTCAAAAACAGATAGCCAACTTCGAACGGAATTGTAGGACACTTTTAAATCGGAAGCTAACGAAGGAATAGAGACAGGACTTCCCACCTTGGATGGCAACAGAAAATAGAGTGTTTCCAAATCTACAACAGATTTGATGCCGGTCAGATCACGAATATCCTCACGTATTAACTGCTGCGAATAGATGTTCGTCCACCGGCGATAGGTAGTCTTCCGCCCTGCCATATAGGGTTCTGGAAATCCACTGAATTCAGATAACCCAGACCAGATCTCCTTCAGTTCACTGGCATCGGACATTTCTATTTCCAGCGGATCTTTCAGGAAATCGCTAATCTCTCGGTTTCGGTTCCCCAACTCCGAAATCGTCAAAGGCCACAGGTGAAATAGAAAATAGCGCCCGGCTAACGAATCCCCTCCCTTCTGATAGAGATCCAGCCGGCCGCTCCCTGAGACGAGAAACCGGTATTGGTCATGAAACTGATCGTAGATGCCTTTGAGGTAGTTTTTCCAGTCTTTGTATTTGTGTACCTCATCCATTACAATCAGGGGAGTGGATGCATCCAAGCGCTCCATGGCATCGAAAAAAGTAGGGTTTTGCAGGAAGGCGGTTCTGTGATCAGCGATATCCCAGTTGAAATAGAGATGGTTTGGAAAGGACTCTGAAATGATGTGGGCTAATGTGGTTTTCCCGGCCTGACGCGGCCCCACAAGAAATATCATACTCTTATCAGCAGATAGATCCTCCCAGATATTGAGATAAAGTGTCCTCGTTTCCATGCTGACTATTATTCACAACGATGAAACATAGTCAAGTCCATTTTGAAACAAGCTAAAAAATAGCCATAATACCTTTAGGCACTCGGCAAAAAGCATGAAATATGAAGCATCCTTTTGGAAACCGTATTTGAAATGAACGACCCTTGATGGTATTATGCTGTTTTTGAATCTATCGTTTTATGAAAAGATGAAAGGGCCTCGGAGTCAAGTATATTTTCCCTGAGGATCAGTAATTCTGCAAACGTGGGTTTCTGAACCCTTCAAATCAACGAAACGGGAACTTGACAAACCCCTGAAGGAGGCAGCACATGTCCCAGGTCTCAATACAGAAAAGCACATACACACAAATTGAAATCGGAAAACTGCTGGCGCCATTGGGAGGCATGGATGCGTTCGTGCAAGAGGGCGATCGGGTTCTTCTGAAAGTAAATCTCTTGTCGGCCAGAGCACCGGAAAAGGCCGTCACAACCCATCCCGATTTGGTCCGAGCGGTTGCGCGTGAGGTCAAGAAGGCCGGGGGGAAACCGTTCATCGGGGATTCCCCCGCGGGGAGATTTACGGAAAAGACATTGCGAAAGGCCTACAGGGCCACTGGGTTGGAAGATATTTCGAAAGAAGAAGACGTCCCACTCAATTGGGACACCGGCAGCACAAAGCAGGAAATTACTGAAGGCAAGAGGTTGAAACAGGTTCCAGTCTGCGGTTTTGCCCTCAGGGCAGACAAAATCATCGCCCTGCCAAAATTAAAGACCCACTCCCTCCAGTACATGACCCTGGCCTGTAAGATTATGTATGGGGTCGTCCCCGGGCTCACCAAGGCCAGATATCACGCCCAGTTCCCAACGCGCGCAGCCTTTGCCGATATGCTTTTAGATGTTCTGACGGTGGTTACGCCCGACCTGATTATCATGGACGGGATTACAGGAATGCAGGGGCAGGGTCCGGGCAATGGAGATCCAATCCACCTTGGCTGGCTACTGGCCTCGACCGATCCGGTGGCTATGGATTTGGCTGTCTGCACACTCTTAGGCATTGAACCCATCGCCATTCCGGTTTTGAGGAAAGCCAGAGTCAGAAAGCTGTGGCCGGAAAAGATACACTATCCCCTGCTCGACCCTGAAGGAATCCCCCGCCCGGAATTCAAGATGGCCAATACGGCCGTTCACCTGGTCACAGGGAAAAAACCTCCCTCAAAACGCCCCAGAGTTTCCGAAAAATGCATNGCCTGNGGNGANTGCCAGGTTATCTGCCCCAAAGAAGCGATCCGNATCGAANACAAGCNNGC
>DUZB01000098.1:4175-10914 GCA_013349725.1 Deltaproteobacteria bacterium
TTGANGANGCAAAATGCATCCGNTGTTTCTGCTGCCATGAAGTCTGCCCGGAAGATGCCATNCAGCTGGTCTCTGCACGGTAGGCACTNAGTCCTTCAAGATGTAAAGATCCGGATTCAGAGGGCCCGGCTTTGAGTTGCTCCTGTAAGGGGCTGTTTTACTTGAAATCGCATAAGTTGAACGTGACTAAAGTGATCTAAAGTGACTAAAGTGATGGAATCGCTTCGCTCCGCTGATTCTTTATAATAGTCACAATTCCTTAACTTTAGATCACTTCAAACTCTTCCAGTATCCCCCTATTGTTTCTGAAACTGAGAAATCTGCCTTGAAATGGCCACAAGCTCCCCTTTTTCATCCCACAGTTCCCCATCTTCCTCCACAAAGCCACCGTTTATAAAATGGGATCGAAAGATACATTTCAGCCATTTTGTAGTGGGGATGGTTCTGATATTGACCGTCATCTCTAAGGTGGGGACCCAGGCAATGACCCCCTGGCTGGCAAGTACCGGCGGGGGAAAGGCGTCCGCCAGAAGCAGAATCGAAAGCTGATCATAGGATCGGTCGTCCCTGAATTTTATCCAACCTTTCTGTTCCGATCTGTCTGTGAGTTTCCCGGACATCCACCCCGCACAGCCAGGGTCCAAACGAACATCCATGTGGCGGAAAATCGTATATCGGGGAATTTCAGGAAGGGCCATGCAATCACTCAGGGGGGCAAGGGTTGGCGGCCGTTTTTCATAACGGTTTTCACGCGGGACCTCATCATCTGTGCATGTCCCGAATGCTCGAACCATTTCCTTGCCATCCTGCTGCAGTCTCGCCTCCCAACGCTCAAATTGTCTCGACGAACCGATTCTTTCAATGGCAAGCCATGCCTGTCCCTGACAGGAACGAGAGATGAAATTGGCCGTGAGGATGACAAGTTTTTTCTTTTCGCTCTTCTGCAAGATGGCGTTGCCGAGCATCGCCATGATATAACCGCCATCGGGATTCCCGTTCACTGACCAGTTATCCGTGATAGTCCCCGCAAAACGAAGAGGTTCCTGGGCGATTAAAGAAATATCACGATCGAAGAGATGCATAGAAGTCCCTTTCAGCAGTCGTTCTCGATTTCAAAGATTAAAAATATCTGTTGCAAGAATGTCCTATTTTTCATACACCTGAAACAGGCCATAAAAAACTCTTTAAAACCCGTTTTTTGAGACTATATGCCCCTTTTGTCGTGAAATTGCAAGAGGGAACGCTTCCTTTCCGATAAACCTTTGGAGGGCCCCATGAGCAAATTTATGCAAATCGATATTCGTATCATCCCCTTTTTTGAGAAACCTTTTGAAAAAACCTTTCCAAACATCGCGAAACTTCTGCGAAGATTGTCTTATGAGGAAATTTTGAAAAAGGGCATTTCTTTCTATGATCTTATCGATACCATGGTGACGATCATGGAACACCCGGACACTCCGAAAGAGATTAAAGAGACTATTGCGCCGGTCGTCAGAAAGATGGACGACCTCAAGGAGACGGCGCGGGAATACCTTCTTGCGAGACAACTGAACGATCTGGACCAGGTGTTTTACCAGATAGAAGACCAGTTCGAAGATCTGGAAAGGTTTCTTTGAAAAACCTCCAGACAGCATTATCATCACAAAAGGAATATGGACTTCCCCTTTCGACGGGCTTGGAGACCCTTTATGGGACCATCAAAACTGGAGGAAAAATCATGAGGAAAAAAACGATCTGTTCCTTTTTCATCTTCACTATTGTGGCGCTGACCATCGTCTGTTCTCAGTCGGTCGCAGGCCAGTTTGACAGTTTTCTGAACAGCTTGAAACAGGCGGCAGGACAGAGCAGCGCACTGAGTACCGACGAAATGGTTTCCGGTCTGAAGGAGGCCCTTGAAGTGGGTACAGGGAAGGCGGTCGCTGTCCTTGAAAAACCCGGGGGTTATTCCCTGAATCCCCAGGTTAAGATTCCTCTCCCCGAATCGGTCGAGAAAATCAAAGGGGTACTTCAGGCCGTGGGATATGGTCCCCAGTTGGAGGCCTTTGACAAGAGCATGAACACCGCGGCTGAAGCTGCGGCCCCAAAGGCAAAAGCCATCTTCTTGGATAGTATCAAGAAAATGTCCATTTCCGATGCAGGAAAAATCATCAAGGGCAGTGATACGGCGGCAACGGATTATCTGAGGGAAAAAAGTTCCACAAGTTTAACCGAGGTATTTCGCCCTATTATTCATGACAGCATGTCTCAAGTGGGAACAACCAGTAAATATCAGGCCCTTACCCAGCAGATCAAGAGCCTGCCGTTTACAAAAGGGCTCAATCTTGACCTGGATGATTACGTGACGGACGGCGCCCTGAAAGGACTTTTTTTCATGCTGGGCCAGGAGGAAATGAAGATACGGCAGGACCCGGCCGCAAGGAGCACGGAACTTCTGAAAAAGGTCTTTGGGAGCGCGTCCTGATCACTGACTTCGTTGAGTGGTTGAGTAGTTAACCGGTTAAGTCGTTATTTTTCATGGAAACATCGGCTTTTTGAATCTTGTCTGCGCTTGACTTCTCATCCCCCATGATTATTTTCGTGGAGTAACATAAACCCTTTAGCCCGTCACATCATTCAAGAAGATATGTCCGGAAAAGATTACTATAAGATTTTGGCAGTTCCAAAAACTGCTTCGGCCGAAGAGATCAAAAAAGCCTATCGGAAACTGGCCTTGAAATACCACCCGGATCACAACCGCGGGAACGGCGACGCAGAGGCCAAATTCAAAGATCTCAACGAAGCCTACGCGGTATTGCGGGACCCCGAAAAGAGAAAACAGTACGACCTGTTTGGAGCGGATGGCTTTCAAAAAAGATACTCTCAGGAAGACATATTCAGGGGTTTCGATCTGGGAAGTATTTTCAGGGAGTTTGGTTTTGCTGGAGGCGGAGGAGGCAGAGGGCAATCGAATTTCGGGAATATGTTCGGAAGCATGGGGGGACAGGGCTATAACGGATTTCCAAACCAGCACTCTGCAAAAGGTCAGAATCTTATCTACGAATTACCCATGACACTCGAAGAGCTCTGCAGCACCACCAAAAAGGAGATTGCCTATCAGCTTGACGGACAACAGGAAAAAGTAACCGTAAAGGTCCCCGCGGGCATAACCGGAGGGCAAAAACTGAGACTACGGGGGAAAGGCCGCCCCGGGCCCAATGGAGGTCCACCGGGCGATCTCCTCATTCAGATCAAAGAGCTTTCCCACCCCCTGTTCAGAAGAGAAGAGGATGACCTGTACATGAGGCAGGAAATTAAATTTTCTCAAGCTGTCTTAGGAACCGAAATCGAAATTCCCACGATACATCAGAAGGTTTTAAAACTCAAAATTCCACCTGGAACACAAGATAATGCCAAGTTCCGACTCAAGGGATTCGGGATGCCGTCTTCCAAAGCAGACGGAAAGGGGAATGCCTTTGTTGAAATCGGCATTCATGTCCCGAAAGAGTTAAATGAAGAGCAGAAATCAGTTTTGGAAACACTGACCAACGTGGGGCTGTAGACTTCTGTTAAATAAAATGAAAGCTATCTGCGTTTTTTCAGGGGGGCTCGACAGTATGCTCGCCGCAAGCCTCATCAGGGCTCAGGACATCGATGTCCTGGCCCTTTTTTTTGAGACCCCTTTTTTCACCTCCGCAAAAGCGAGGGAATCATCCCGTATATTGGACATCCCATTCAGGGTAGCGGATATTACAGAACGCCACCTCCCGATTGTCAGAAATCCAAAACACGGACACGGATCGGCGATGAATCCCTGCATTGACTGCCACGCCCTCATGTTCCGCATCGCCGGCGAAATGATGGAGGATGAGGGCGCCGATTTCATCATAACGGGAGAAGTTCTGGGGCAGAGGCCCATGTCCCAGAACAGACGCTCCCTTACCCTGGTGGAATCGGAGAGTGGAATGACGAGGCTCATTCTGAGACCACTCTCGGCAAAGCTTTTAGAGGTAACGGCGCCTGAAGAAAAAGGATGGGTGAACAGAGACCTTTTGATGGATATCCAGGGGCGTTCGAGAAAACCGCAAATGGCTTTGGCCAGGCAACTCAACCTGACCGCTTATCCGTCACCCGCAGGGGGTTGCCTCCTTACGGAAAAGGAATTTTCTAAAAAATTAAAGGACTTATTTGCCTTCGAGAGAAACGTGGGCCCCACCCATCTTGAACTATTGAAAGTGGGCAGGCATTTCAGAATTGCCCCAGAGATGAAAGTGATCGTCGGAAGAAACAAGAAAGAGAACAAAATCATCAGAAACCTGGCGGACAGAGAGGACTTCCTGATTTTCTCCATATCTGTCCCCGGACCAACCATACTCGTATCTGGTGAACCTTCCCGGGATCAGATAGAGCTGGCATGTCTTATTGCAGCCGCATACAGTGATGCCAATGACAGTGATTCGTGCGACCTGAGGATCATAGGAAAAAACCAGGAAAAGGTTGCAACCGTTCCCGTACCGGACAAGGGGCAATTCAGGCAGTACATGATCTGAAGACAGCCTGCCCTCTGAACTTGGCCGAGAGACACGTGGGATGAATAAACAAAAACTGTTTTCATGCTGTGCGATCCTGGCATGCACCTGGATTATCGTGACCTGGGATACGCCACTCAAAACACTCTGGCCTGTGATTGTAGCCCTGTTTTTTGTGGTGGTGACCCGCAAGGCCATCTGGGGCTTATTAGCCGGGGCGCTGGCAGGGTCCCTTATACTCTCGGGCGGCAATCCGTGGCAGGCCTTCGTACATCTCTTCACATTGCACCTGGAACCCAGCCTGAAAAGCTCCTGGAAAATGGGGGCCATCCTCTTCACACTCATCCTTGGCGGCTTTGCCGCCATCCTCGACGGCGGAGGCGGTTTCCAGACCATTCTTCGATTCTTCCTTCGCAAAGGAGGCGATGCCTCCAAACGCTTCCAGGCGGCCGCGGCAGGTCTGGGGATCCTTTGTTTTTTTGACGGGCTGGCCAACAGTATGATGGTCGGTCGGGTCTGCAAAGAGATGGCGCCAAAATGCGGAGTGTCCCGCGTTAAACTGGCCTATATTGTAGATTCCACTTCCTCGGCTGTAGCCTGTCTGGCTTTCGTATCCACCTGGGTAGCCTATCAGTTGAGCATGATCCGGGAAGGATATGAACTTGCCGGTCGACAGATCAACCCGTATATCGTATTTCTCAAATCGATCCCTTTTAATTTTTACTGCTGGTTTACTCTGGCTCTGCTTTTCGTATCTATTTTTCGGAAATTCAATCCCGGTTCCATGAAAACCTTCGAGGATTCAAATTCGGCCCCGGAAGCGACATTCATCCAATCGATCGAGGACGATCAAGAAACAAGAGTGGGTTTGCACACGGTAATCATCCCTGTTTTCATCCTCATTATTTCCTTCCTTTTAGGGTTTTATTTCCTTGGCTGTTCAGAATCTCTCTGGCCCGTCACGCTCCGGAAGATCGCCGCCGCTTTCGGCTCGGATGCCGGCCCACTCGTTCTGACTCTTTCCGGCCTTTTTGCATCCGTTATAGCCATAAGTGTGTATCCCTCCCGCGGCCCAAACCGTATCCTTGAAGGACTCATTTCCTTCAAACGCGGAGTTCAATCGCTCATCGGTCCGGTGTTCATCCTGCTGTCGGCATGGATGATAGGGAGCGTCCTCAGCGCACTGGAAACGGCCCAATTTCTTTCTTCCCTGATAACCGGAACAAACGCCTCGGTGCTTATCCCATCTCTGATTTTCATCACCGGCTCCCTTATTTCATTTTCCACCGGCACCTCCTGGGGAACCATGGGGATTCTCTTTCCCCTTGCGATTCCTATAGCCGCCGCGGCCTGCCAGACCATGGCGCCCCATTTGCAGGAATCGTACCTGCTGATTGCAGTGGCGGCCGTTTTCAGCGGCGCCGTATTTGGCGACCACTGCTCGCCTTTCAGCGACACCACCATCGTTTCTTCCATATCGTGCGGAGTAGAACCCCACGATCACATACGGACCCAGATACCTTTCGCGCTGATCACCGCCGCTGTCGCAATTATTTTCGGATTTCTCCCTGCGGGGTTGGGAATATCCCCATTTTTCCTCCTCTTTTCAGGAACTGTATTTCTGATCTTCCTTCCCTCCGTGCTGAACAGATTCAAGAAAAACAAAGTCAAAAGGTACCCTATTTAAATTTCCTGGCAACCGATTTGAGATTCAGAGAACCCATTGCGCCATAAGGTCTTTTTTGCTGCCGCATCTAATTCCTATGGAGCCCCCGGTCCTTATTTGCTGGTACAATCAAGACTTGGCGTAAAGCTATGTGTTTTGAAATGTACCAGCAAATTAGGACCTCCGCAACGTGTGGAGGAGGTTTATCCAAGATGCGCCAGCAAAAAAGACCTTATGACTCCATTCATGCAGGGATTTTTGAATAAGGTACGTTTTTTGTGAATTTGTGAATCCATACTCGTATCATCAAATCTTGGCCAGGCATGAAAATTTCTGCCCAGGCCCCTCTTTTTCTTCTTGACACCATCCTCTCCCACCATTATTTTATACCAAAATAGTATAGAACACTGAATTGTCCGGAATAGTCCCTTTTTAAACTGAGATTCACAGCCATGAGGATCATTGCATTCCGGTCATCCATTCATTTTTATAAATAGAGAGCAAACCATTCATGAAATGCAAGAAACACCCTTTTCGCATCCTCACTTGGATCCTTTCCCTCCTGTTG
>DUZB01000099.1 GCA_013349725.1 Deltaproteobacteria bacterium
TATACCCAAATGTACAATCTTCGCCACGGTCGTGACGGAACTTTGTTTAGGGGTCGATATAAATCGATTCTCGTTGACGGGGACAGCTATGTACTGCAGTTGGTGAAAAGGGGTCAAGTCTGCTCTTGGCTCACCTTGGAAAACATAAGTGTTTGCCTTATTCCTGCCTGGAAATGGGCATCCAGTGATCCGGATGCGGTCATGAAGTAACAGTTTCCTGGATATGTCTTGCATTTTAATGACACTTCTCTTATCATCTAAATTTTGAAATCTCAAAAAAACGTGATTTGTGTTCTGCTATTGGTGAGGATGTGGACAGGTTGGGCCGCACCTTCATGCAGCAGGAATTTCGTTTTGAACCCTATGGTAGAAATCACGAAAAGCTGACGCGGTGTAGAAGATCCCATGGTAAATTGGATGAAGAAAATTTCGGGTTTGTTCAAGAAACCGCTTATATTTTTGTCGGTTTTCATGCCTTTTGTTTTCTTTATGGCAGGAACAGGTTGGGCTGAAGACGCACGCATCACGGATATCGTGGTTACCAATTCCAGCGAAGACCTTCTTGTGTATTTCACCGTGACGGACTGCTTCAAAGAAGATATGAAGAAGGCAATCGATAACGGGGTGAGCACGGTTTTTACATTTCTCATAAGACTTGATGAGGTGAGAGATTTCTGGTGGGATAATGAAATTGCAGACCTCAGAATAAGCCATGAAATCAGGTATGACAACCTCAAAAATATATACCTATTGAAACTTGCGTCAGGCGATGGCAAGGAATTGTATGTGAAGGATTTCGATAAGGCGAGAAAGCTGATGTCGGAAGTAGTGGGATGTAGAGTAACTTCACTCAAGAACCTTCAAAAAGGGGTTCGCTATCAGATCGGCTTAAAGGCGGAACTGGATAAAATACGGTTGCCTTTTTACTTCCATTACGTCTTCTTTTTTCTTTCACTCTGGGATTTTGAGACGGATTGGTACATCGTTGATTTCAAATATTGATTTCTTCAATCAGCCCTTATGAAAGATTATCTGAAAGCCGAAGTTTTGGATCTCAAACGCCGCCGGAAAGAAAGGTACCTCATTATTCTTCTGGGGGTGGTCATATCCATCCTTATCTATGTGGGGCGACACCTTTTTCACCTGGGACAGTCTCTTCCTTTTTCCAGCAGCATCCTCGCTTTTGGTCTCATTAATATCAATGTTATCCTTCTCCTTCTCCTACTCTTTCTGACTGTCAGAAACCTTGTGAAGCTCCTTTTTGAAAGAAAAAAGAGCATTATGGGGGCCAAACTCAGAACAAAACTGGTCCTGGCATTCGTAAGCCTTACTCTCTTGCCAACCATGATTCTTTTTTTTGTTTCCGTGCAATTTATCTCTTCATCCATTGAATACTGGTTTAACCTGCAGGTGGAGCAATCCCTGGAGAATTCTCTGGAGGTAGGCCAGGATCATTACAAAGGAATTACGGACGAAATCCTTTCCTTTGGAAATAATTTTGGCCGGGTTATCAGTTATGAAGGTTTGATGATCGTTTCAAAAAAAGAAGATCTGGGAAAATTTATCGGAGAAAAGAGAAAGGAATTCGGCCTGGCATCTATTACGGTTTTTTCCCAGGACCTTGAACTGATGGCGATCTCAAAAGATCATAGAATTGATCTGAGCTCTTTCAAGAAACCGGATGTTGAGATTCTCAGGGACAGTTTGAAGAAAGGAACAGACAGTCAGTTTATCCAATCCTCTCCCCATGGCGATCTGGTAAATGGGATTGTCCCTGTTTTTTCAAGGACCAAGTCCAAGGCCGTTGTGGGACTTATTGTATTGTCCAAATTTGTTCCCGGAATATTTGTAAACCGGCTTCATGCCATTTCAAAGGGGCTTCAGGAATACAGGCAGCTCAAAATGCTGAAAACGCCTATCAAGGCCAGCCATATGATTACGCTGTCTATTGTTACGCTGCTCATCATTTTTTCTTCCGTCTGGTTTGGTTTTTATTTATCGAAAGAAATTACGGTTCCTATCAAGGAACTGGCTGAAGCAACAAATCGTATTGCTTCTGGAGATTATGATTTCTTCATAGATCTGGAGACAAGGGATGAGATGGGAGTTCTGGTCAATTCCTTTAATCGGATGACCATGGATCTCAAGACCGGCAAGGAAAAACTGGAAACAGCCCACAGCGAACTGGTGGAGAGCAATCTGGAGCTGGAACAGCGACGACTCTATATGGAAATTGTCCTGGCCAACGTGGCTGCGGGGGTTGTTTCCGCCGATGCTCAAGGAAAAATTCTTACCATCAACAAGTCGGCCGAAAGGATGCTCAATATAGAGGCGTCCATGATGATCGGAAAGGATTATCGGGATGTTCTTGAACGGGGCTACAGCAAAATGCTCGAAAAACTTCCAGGTGACCAGGGACTGTTCGAAAAAGGATTTCTGGAAAAACAGATCAGGCTCTCTGTTGGTGGAAGAAGACTGACCCTGTTGGTTACGCTGAACGTGCTGCGTGATGACAGGGGCAGGTATTTAGGGCTCGTGGCTGTCTTTGAGGATCTCACTGAAATCGAAAAGGCCCAGAGAGTGGCGGCCTGGCGCGAGGTTGCCAGAAGGATTGCCCATGAGGTGAAAAACCCGCTTACGCCTATTCAGCTTTCCGCCCAGCGCCTTCAGAAACGATATGGATCTGTGCTGGCGGATGAAGACGCGCAAGTTTTCAAAGAATGTACCGGTATGATTGTGACGCAGGTGGAGGAATTAAAGCGTCTTGTGAATGAATTTTCCAACTTTGCGCGCATGCCGGCTACCAATCCGGTCCCTTCGGATATCCGGAAGATTATATCTGAAGCCCTGAATCTTTACCGGGAGGCCCATAAAGATATCGAATTTATTTTTGTCCCGCCCGATGACACGCCTGTTTTCAATCTTGACCCGGAACAGATGAAGAGAGTTATGATTAACCTTCTTGACAATGCGGTTGAGGCTCTCGAAGGGCAAGGGGTTGTTTCAGTGAGTCTGGCCTACGACAGTGTACTGAAAATGGTAACCATTGAAGTCATTGACAACGGAACGGGAATCAGCGCGGAAAATAAGGAACTTCTGTTTGAACCTTACTTTTCCACCAAGAAACAGGGAACCGGCCTCGGCCTTGCGATAGTCAATACCATCATCACGGACCATAACGGGTTTATTCGTGTTCAGAACAATAAGCCTAAAGGCACAAAGTTCATCATTGAACTGCCCGTGAGGTTATAAAAATTCTCTCATGTTTGCGTATCATTTTATCTGGACCTTCCCTCTTTTTTTCTTTCTTCCGCTGAAACGCTTTGTGAAAAATCAGAGGCTGAGAGAGAGATTCGCTCTGGATTCAAATTTCCCTCTTCCTGCAAAAAGCAATATCTGGATACATGCCCTTTCCGTGGGAGAGGTGATTTCCGCACTCCCCCTTGTGGACGCTCTTCAGACAAAATATTCCGATCAGGGAGTGGTTTTTACGGTCACGACCAAAAGCGGAATGACCGTGGCTGAAGAGAAATTGAAAAACAGAGGTATCAGACTGCAGTACATGCCCCTGGATGCCTGGTGGATTCTGCGAAAGTTTGTCCGCCATATCCGGCCCTCGGTTTTTGTCCTGGTGGAGACGGATATCTGGCCGGGCTTGCTTGATTGGCTTCAAAGAAAAGGGGTAAGAAGCATTCTGGTGAATGGGCGGATTTCTCCTCGAACCTTCAGGGCATATAACAAGGCACGATTTTTTGTAAGAAAGGTCTTTGATCCGCTCGAACTCTGTCTGATGCAATCGGATCTGGACCGAAATCGCCTGCTCAGAATCGGTATCCCGGAAAGGAAAGTAATGACCACGGGGAATATTAAATTTGACCGGAAATGGGTGGCCATGAGCAGGAAGGAGAGAGAGGAATGGTCTTATAGGTTGAAAATAAAACCCGGGACTTTCCTGTGGGTGGCGGGAAGCACCCATCCCGGCGAAGAAGAGATCGTGCTCGATGTTTTCATGAGAATACGGGCTTCGTTCCCTGATTTCCGCCTTATACTTGCCCCGAGGGATATCGGAAGGTCCCGTGAAATCATGGAGATGGTTTCGAAAAGAGACTTGAAATGGGTTTTGAGAAGCAGGCTTTCAGCGGGCGAGGGGGCTGAATGGGATGTTCTTGTCCTGGACACCATGGGAGAACTGGGAAGAATTTACGGTCTTGCAGGGGTGAGCTTTGTCGGCGGAAGCCTGGTCCGGGTGGGAGGGCATAACCTTCTTGAACCGGCCAGCTTTGGTTGTCCCATACTCTTCGGTCCCTATACGCATAATTTTGTATGGTTGTCTTCCATGCTTCTTGAATGGGAGGGGGGGTGGCGCGTTCATGACGCAGCGAGCCTTCATGATGCCTTGAAAAGCCTTTTGATGGATAGTGAGAGTCGCGCGCAGATGGGTGAGCATGCCAGAGCCTTTGTTGAATCTAACAGTGGGGCCCTTGAAAGGGTTCTTGAACTGATTTTTCCAAAGTGAGCCGGTAATGCATAAGAATACAGGAATAAGATGAATTTATTTTCGGAACCTGACTGGAATCGGATCCATAATCGGACAAAGTGGAGTTGCTGGACGCTGCCCCTGGCAGCTTGTTCTTTATTTTATGGAGCCGGAGTCCGGGTGCGTTTAAGGAGATATTATGCAGGTTCTTTGAAAGTCAGGCGGCTTCCCGGTTTTGTTGTAAGTCTGGGAAACCTGACGGCCGGCGGTACCGGAAAAACGCCCGCGGTGGCCATGCTGGCTGAATGGGCGGTGCAGGAAGGAGGGAAGGTTGCCATACTAACGAGAGGCTATGGCGGCAGACACGGCCAGGAAGTCCTGGAGGTATCCGATGGGAAAAAGGTAATGGTCGATTCCCTTCTGGCCGGAGACGAACCCTGTCTTCTGGCGAAAAGACTTGACGGGGCGCCCGTTATTGTTGCAAATGACCGATACAAAGCGGGGTTGTATGCGCACAGAAAATTCGGGTCTGATTTCTTTATCCTTGACGACGGTTATCAGCACATCAGGCTCGCAAGAGATATGAATATTGCCCTCATGGGTGCGCTGGACCCTTTTGGCAACGGTCACCTTCTTCCCTGGGGACCTTTGAGAGAGCCTTTGAGGGAAATAAGAAGGGCGGATGCCTGTATCCTTACAAGGGCTGGAAAATTCGGCAGCGAATCTGAAGTTCCGACTGCGCTGAGAAAAAAAATCGGGTTGATTCCCTGTTTCCGCGCTGAACATCTCCCTCAAAAGGTTATCATCCCGTATTCAGGGGACTCCTATGGACCGGAATTCTTAAAGGGAAAGCGTGTTGTTGCTTTTGCCGGGATTGGTTCTCCTGAGTCATTCAGAGAAACGTTGATGAAGGCAGGAGCACAAGTGGTGAGGTTTCTGCCCTTTCGAGACCATTTCCGATTCAGTGGAAACGATCTGGATGAGATTTTCAGGGTTCGGGAAAAGTTGAATGCTGCATTGGTTATCACAACAGAAAAGGACTGGATGAGGATCTCCTCTGTGGAGCAGCCTCGCTCTCAAATGGCGTATCTGACCATCAGATTTTCCATCCTCGGCGATCGAAACATTTTTTTTCAAATGATCCGGAGTCGCAGGGAAAAGGCCTCGGGTCTAAAGGCGTAACCGGATCTTTGAGGTTCTTCACGATTTGCAGTTGAAAATCGGTTATTTTCGCAACCGAGGTGTCAGGTGTCAGGTGTCAGTATTTCAGCGCCTAACATTTCCATTTTGTGATTCCAAGAGACATACCATTGGATATTATCTTTTATACACCAAGTACTGTCCGGGGTTTTTTTCCTGACACCTGACACCTGAAACCTGGTGCCTGAACAATGCCTATTTGAAAGCAAAACTTGGTGTCACACAAATCCGTCATGAACCATTTCTTTCTAAGCCATAAGTCGAAGAATGAGATGAACAGCAAACGAATCGACAGGACAGGAATAAATCGGATACTGGTTCGTTCCACCAACTGGGTAGGGGATGCGGTCATGACGCTCCCTGCGCTCGAAGCAGTGAAAGAAAATTTTCCGGGGAGTATTATTTCGGTCCTTGCGAAACCGTGGGTCGAGCCTGTTTTCAGAAGTCATCCCGCTATCCATGAAATCTTGATTATACGGAAGGGCGGCGGTGCATTTACGGGCCTTGGAGAGCTTCTTCGGGTCATCAGATCCGTGAGAAAAAGATCTTTTGACCTGGCCATTCTTTTCCAGAATGCGTTTGAGGCGGCTCTGATTTCCTGGGCCGGGGGAGTGCGGCTCAGGGCAGGATACAATACGGATGGCCGGGGGGTTCTGTTGACGCACAGTGTCGCCAGGACGCGGGACGTTTTGGACGTGCACCAGGTGGAATATTATCTATCCCTCCTCCAGAGACTTGGGTTGAAGACGGTGAAAAAAGATCCTGTCATCCATCTGTCTACCGAGGAACGGGCCGTCGCAGAGCAACGGTTGAGGGATTTCGGCATGAAGGACGGGGCTGTGGTTGTGGGGTTGAATGCAGGGGCTATTTTCGGAGGGGCGAAAAGATGGGCGCCGGAACGGTTCGCAACCATTGGAGACAGGGCTGTGGAGGAGTGGGGCGCCAGGGTTCTGGTGTTCGGAAGCGCGGGAGAGAGACAGATCGGAAAAAGGGTGATCCGCACCATGAGCCAGGCCGCAACGGATCTTTGCGGCCGGACATCTCTGCGGGAAGCGATTGCTCTTGTGAGCATGTGCGATATTTTTGTCACCAACGATTCGGGGCTTATGCATGTGGCTTCAGCGTTGAACGTGCCTACCGTTGCCGTTTTCGGTCCCACCGACCAGGTGGCGACAGGTCCCAGAGGTCAACGGATACGGGTTGTGAATCACCGGGTGCACTGCAGCCCCTGTCTGAAACCGGAGTGCCCCACGGATCATCAGTGCATGACCGGTATCGGGGTGGAAGAAGTGTGGAAAGAGATGCAGGATTTGAGAAATGACTTTTGAAAAGAAAAAACCGGCGGTATTTTTGGATCGGGATGGAACCATAAACGAGCAGATGGGTTACATCAACCATGAAAGCCGTTTCGTCCTTTTGCCGGGTGTTGCGGAAGCGATCCGTCTTTTGAACCGGAACGGCTATTTAAGTATTGTGGTTTCGAATCAGTCAGGGGTTGGCCGCGGGTATTTTCCTGTTGATCTGGTGTATAAGCTCCATGATAAAATGGAATCGGAGTTGAAAAAACAAGACGCCGTCCTTGACCGAATCTATTTCTGCCCCCATTATCCCGGCGGAAGTGTGGTTGAATGCGACAAGTCCTGCACATGCAGGAAACCGGGAACAGGCCTGATCGATCGGGCTGTTGAGGATTTTCCCATTGACCTTGCCGCTTCTTATGTAATCGGGGATCGATGTTCCGATATCAAAATGGCCCACCGGGCAGGGATACAAGGGATACTGGTGAAAACGGGCTACGGACGAGGCGATCTGGAATACGTTTTCCCGGGGCTTTCCTATCAGCCGCACCATGTGGCGGAAGATCTCCTTGGGGCGGTCCAGTGGATACTGGCGGGAACACGGGATGGGTGACCCGAATATCCTCATTGTTAAACTGAGCGCCATAGGCGATTTGGTGCATTCCCTCCCTTTTCTGGAGGTGTTGAAAAGACAATATCCGAAGGCTGAAATCGACTGGGTTGTAGAGGAAGGGGCATCTGATATCATCCTCGGGCATCCGCATATTCGTCGGGTCATTGTGTCACGGAGAAAAGCGTGGGTGAAAAGGCTTCGGGGGGATGGATCGCCCCGCCTGACCGTTTTTCAGGAGATGCGGGAGTTTGTAAAAGAGTTGAGGGCTTGCCGGTACGATATGGTTATTGACGTTCAGGGAATTCTAAAGAGCGGCATTCTCGTGAGGCTAACCAAGGGCGGAAGGAAGATAGGAATGAGTGGGAGCAGGGAAGGCGCCTCGCTTTTTATCAATGAACCTGCTGTAAAAGTAGATTGCAGTCAACACGCTATTGATCGAACACTGACCGTTGCAAAGTTCCTGGGGTGCGAAACCGGGGGATGGAAGGGGCGAATTCCCATTTTTGATGAGAACAGGCGTACGGTCGACAATCTGTTGGAGAAAAATGGACTCGGGGGCAGGGTATTGTTGGCCATCAACCCCATTGCCAAATGGGATACCAAATTGTGGGAAGCGGATCGATTTGGGATATTGGCAGACAGGCTGCAGGAAACCCTGGATTGTGACATTGTGTTTACCGGGGGGCGTGAAGACAGATCGGTCATCGAAGAAATATCTGAAAAGATGGAAAAAAAGCCTGTGAATTTTGCGGGCGTTACCGGTCTCAAGGATCTTGCCTGTCTTTATACCCGATGCAGGCTCCTTGTAACCACGGATACGGGTCCCATGCATATGGCTGCGGCTATGGGTTGCCCCACTGTAGCCCTGTTTGGACCGACAGCTCCCTGGCGAACGGGGCCCTACGGCCAGGGGCATAAGGTGATTGCAGGGGATGTGGAGTGCAGACCCTGCTTTCGGAAAAAATGCGACGAGATGACATGTATGAAAGAGATATCCGTAAATCGGGTATATGAAGGGGTTATGGAACTTCTTAAACGGGAAAAGGAGAATCAGTGATGGCCATAAGTAAGGAATTATTAGATATTCTGGCGTGTCCCAAATGCAAAGGGGATATTTATCTGACGGAGGCCGGCGATGGCCTCATCTGCGATCAGTGCAAACTGCTCTACGAGATCAAGGACGATATTCCCATCATGCTTATTGATGAAGCAAAACCGATTAGCTGATAGTCACGTCCGGACTGGGGAGAAAAGACCGGACAAGGGATATCCGCGATCTCCTGTGAAACTTCGTTTTCAGTTTACGGTTGCCGGTTACCAGTTGGCGGTTCTCTCATTCCCACGCTCAGCGTGGGAATGCGTGCCTATTCTCTGCGCCTCTGCGTCTCTGCGCGATCCATCCGTAAGAATCAGGCACTCTTTACCGATGCTTTCTTCGAAACAATGGTGGCCTTCTTGTCCCGGCGATCATCCACCTTCAGGTCGATGACAATACGCCGGGCGCCCTCAGAGAGATGTGCCGCATGCACCTCTTTTATGAGCTTGAAGAGGGCATCCAGATCCGGCGCCTCGATGCTGGTGCTCATGCCGCCCACATCGAAGGTGTAGCCGGACTTTTCAACGACCTCGACCCCTTTTTTAACAAACCGGCCCAGGCTGGTCCCCTCGCCGATAGGATAAACGGAAAGCTGCGCTATCATAAAGTTTTCTCCTGCTTTTATTAAATTCCCATTGCCTCAACCACAAGTTCCGTCAGGTCTTTTACCTCAAGATCCATCTTCTGCCTTCTCGCACGTGTGGCCATGGTACGCACGCACTGCTGGCAACCCGTTA
The DNA here is from genome assembly GCA_013349725.1 of Deltaproteobacteria bacterium. Next base: position 9,422 of record DUZB01000099.1, read on the forward strand.
CAACCATGTCTGCGCCCACGGCTTTGATGGAGTCGAGTTTCATCTGGGCGACCTGGGCCGAAAGATCCGGTTCGGTCATTTCCACGTTTCCCCCGCCCCCGCAGCAGATGGAAAATTTGCGGTTCATGGGAAGATCCACAAAACGAATCCCCGGAATGGATTTGAGAACTGCCCTTGGTTCTTCATAAATCCCCGTATTGCGACCCAGATCGCAAGGGTCATGATAGGTGACGGTGGCATCAATGGGGTTTTTGAGCGTGACCTTGCCGGATTCGATCAACTCGGCGATCATCTGGCTGGCGTGCACCAGTTTCACGTCTGTGTTGTAGAGGTGTTTCCAGGTGTGAAGGCAGGAAGGACAAGTGAAAACAATCGTCTTGGCGCCAACATCCTTGACCTTCTGCAGATTGTGTTCCTTCAATTCTTCCAGTTTTTCCGGCATGCCGGCGCCCACAAGCGGGAAACCACAACACCATTCTTCGCCCCCCAGAATGGTAAAATCCACATGGGCTTCCTGGAGAATCCTGGCCATATTGGCCGGGATTTTCTGAACCATGGGGAAGAAAGAGGCAACGCAACCCACGAAAAAGAGGATATCGGCGTGTTCTTTTTCCAGGGCCTCTTCGGGCAGATTCTTCATGAGTTCCTGCCATTCCGACCGGTCTTCCTGGTCATCATCAGAGATGTTCCTGGCCTTCGCAAGTGTTTTGACCAGCCGTTCGGCAACTTTCGGATAAAACCCCCGGTCTACCTGGCACTCGCGATTCTGAAATATGAGGTCTTTCGTCTTTACGCTCGAGAGGCAGACAACCGTACAGGCGCCGCAACCCAGGCAGGTGAAAATAGCTTTTTCCGTGTCTTCATTGAGTTCCAGGGTTTTTTCAATGGCGAACCGGGTGATGGCGTTTCTTCCCCTTGGGGAGTAAGCCTCATTTTTCTTAACAATATATGTGGGGCAACTTGGCAGGCAGAACCCGCATTTGTTGCATTTGGCCACCTCGTCATAGGATAACTTCTTTAACTGAACAATATTCATAACTTTTTACCTCTGTGTCGTGGTTGCACTGTCATTTAAAGGTTCCCCACAAAACGACCCGGGCTCATGATTCCCGCCGGATCCAACTGATCTTTGAGGCGCTTATAAAGGATAAAATCAGTTCCTGTTTTACCCCAGATTTTCAGCCTGCCTTTCATGGGAGCAGGCGCTCTTTGTATGACCATGTTCCCGCCGGTTTCCAGACTGCGTTCCAGGAGTTCGCCGGCAACCACAACCGCTTTATCCGCACTGCTGTTGTTGTTCTGGTCCAGCATCAAGTAGACCTGGCAGATGCCGCTTCCCGCATGAGCTGCCACGGCATGCTCCAGGCGTTGATAGACCAGCGATTTCTGCATAGACGCAAAAATTTCCCCCCAGTGGGAGATGGGATAGTTGAGTTTGGCTTG
>DUZB01000100.1 GCA_013349725.1 Deltaproteobacteria bacterium
TTTTAACTGTAACCATTATTTCCGATTATACAGGGAGCGATTTCATGATCAGATTATGTAACGCAGGCCTGAATTCCCTGATCTTCCGGTTGGTTCGGGTGGGATGCACCCTGTTTGTCAAAAAAATTACGGTTATTTTACGATCAAGATCTATCCACACGGAAGTTCCGGTAAAGCCGAGGTGCCCTACACTCTCTCTGGAAAAACAGTCCCCTGCGCTTGAGTTGCGGGGTGAAGGCGTGTCCCATCCCAGTGCCCAGGTACTGCCTGTTACGAGGTCCTGCCTGGAAAAGAAAGCCCTTACGGTTTCGGGTTTCAGAAAATCATCCCGCTCTTCATAATAGTGCCCAAGCAGCATTTCGGTCAAAGCAAAAATATCACCTGCCCGGCTGAACAGGCCCGCTTGTCCTGAGTAACCACCCACAGCGTAGGCGTTTTCATCGTGTACCTCCCCTTGTATGACCCGTTTTCTCCATGGGCAGAATTCCGTGGGAGCAAACTTGTCGGCAGAAGTACCGGGAATCGGATGGTTTTTGAAAAAGCCGGTTTTTTTCATGTTCAGCGGACCATAGAAATGATCCTCAAGGAAACGGGGCATGGTACTCCCTGCCACTTCCTCGATGACCCATTCCAGGAGCACAAACCCCAGGTCGCTGTACAGGACCCCTTTTCCGGGAGAATAGGCCATCGGGGTATCCAGGATTTTTTTTCTCAACCCTTCCCTGGCTTCCGTCTCCGGGAGTGCGGACAGTTCCCTGTAAAAAGGCGCCCAGCTTTTCAGTCCTGCTGAATGGCACAGGAGCAACCTCGGGGTCAAGGTTCCGACAGGGTCTGGAAGAAATCCCGGGAGCAGCTTTTCAAGGGATTTATCCAGTTGTATTTCTCCCGAATCCACCAGCTTCATTATGGCCAGGGTTGTGGCAAGCGGTTTGGTTAATGAGGCCAGGTCAAACAAAGTATCTTCAGCCATGGGTGGAGCATCCCCAGCCGTGGTGTGTCGGCCTGCTTTTTCGAAAAAGATCAGCTTGCCTTTGAATGCAGTGAGCAGGACTGCCCCGGGAAAAATGCCCGATTCAACGCCTTTTTCCAGAAAAGCTTTTATTGGGGTATTTTCCGGTGGTTTTTCGAAAGCCATTATTGCGTTCCTAACGAAAATTGTTCAAGAAATCTCTGATCTTGTCTATTCGAGAGTCTTTGCCATCCTTTTTCCCACTTTCGAGCAGCCCTTTCTGCAACTCAGATAACCCTTTCAGTTCCTTCCCGAAATTCTGTTTGAGGACGGCGTCAAGATCCGGGATGAACAGGGGAGAAGAAAAGGTTCCCCCCACAAGAACGGGAATCGTCAGGCCTTTTCGTTTTTCCGCATCTCCCTGCCCATTCAGGGGGGCAAGAAACCGGGGCTCTATTCTGAAATCGAGTGTCTCTTCAGTGATGTCCGCCTGTCCGCTTACCCGGACCTTGAGAAGGGGAGAAGTAAGGGTTGTTTCCGTTGTCTGCACAATGCCGCCGGTTATGGTGAACGGAATCGTGAATTCGCTATAACCGGTGCGCGCCGTCCGATCGGATCTGTCCGAAAGCCCGGGGGCGCCGCCCGTATTTTGAAGCATGGCCGGAAGGTCAATGCCATTGATTACGCCATCCGTGAATCGAAGAGTCCCTTCCCCGTGGAGGCTTTTCTTTATGGCATCATTGCTGTTGCCGGCGGCGTCGATCCGCAGATCCGTGGCGAAGGCGCCTTCCATGATGTCCTTTTTCAAGATATCCCTGATCAAGGGGCCGACCCGAATTCCGTCGGCTTTCAATTGTATCTGTGCACGTTGAGCATCTTGTGTCAGGTTCAAAGATCCGTTTCCGGTCACCTCTCCCCCATAGAGTTTCATGCCTAAGAGCTCCATATGAAAGAGACCATTTTTCCCCATAAGCTTCAGCCGGACATCCTGAATATTCGCCCCCTGTATTTTTAACGCCTTTATAAGAACAGCGCCGTTCAAAGTCAGGGATAGGTACTGTAATTCCATGGTCAGATCTCTGATCTCCCTTCGCTCCCCCCTTGGCTGATCTATCCACAGGAGAACCCCTTCGGACAGAGTGAATGTCTTTACCGTCAGACTGCCAAGAGACCATTCCTTCGCAAGCGGTCCATTCGAGGGTGTCTGCTTTTTCTGCTCCTGCGGCTGTTTTTCCTTTTCAGTGCGAGCCGGCCCTTTCCAGTTTCCAACACCTTTCCGGTTCCTTTCAAGGGTAATCATTGGGTTTTTCAAAGAAAGACGGTTGATCCGGATATCTTTTGAAAGCAGGGGCAGAAAGTCTACGCGTACTTCAAAAGACTTCACGGAAAGAAAATCCGTTGTTTCAAAACCGGGAGGGTTTCCCATGCGAATATCCGACAGAGAAAGTCCTGCCCAGGGAAAGAGAGAGAGGCGTATGTCGCCACCAAGAGTGAAGGGCCTTTCCGTGATTTCAGATATCCGGCTTTCAATCCGTGGTCTGTACTGCTCTATATCCACAAAGAAGGGAATCATAAGAAGGACCGCGATAATAAGCACCGGAAGGGATACAGCGGTGATAAAAAACCACTTGAGTATCCTTTTCAAAAGTAGGCCTCCAGATGGATTGCTGATCAGTGATAATAGAGCTCAACCATGAAGATACAAAGTGTAACACCTTCCCTGCCGGTTTTCACCCATTTTTTGAAGAATACCCACCTGAATGAAGCGAACCGCTGTCAGCCTTTAGTTTTTAGCTCCCTATCCTGCTCCAAACCCCGGACCGGCAGCTTTTTTCCTTGAATTTCTTCAAGAAATCATCATAATGTCATATTTCAACCGTACTATTACGGAGTGAAGGGAAAGAATGATTATCCATTTAAAGAATGGAAAAACGTATGATACGGACAGAGATTTATCCCCGCCCGAACGCCACATCCTTCAGAAGATGTTTGCCTGGGAATGGTCGGCCGAAAGCGTTGAACAGTTCAGAACGAAAAGAGACGAGGCGGTTTGCGTGGGATGGAATGGCTCCGGGCCGGTTCAGGCGGGGAGCGCCCTCAAGGCAATCATGAGGGAGATGGAGAAAAAAGTGAAGGACAGGCAGAAGTGAATGAAGGGACTTGGTTCTAACGTGGTCCATTAGATTTATTTTCTTACTCATAATCTTGATGCACTCGTAAAAAGTCCCCAAGGCCGTCACTCCCGCGAACGCGGGAGTCCATAAGCACCTGATGTTCCTGGATTCCCGCGTTCGCGGGAATGACTAAAAAGGATGATTTTCGACTTTTTACGGGACCATCAATCTTAATCGTAATCTTGATCGGGTAGCTCTAAAATAGGCCGTAAAAGAGTAAAATTATGATTACGATTAAGATTATGATTAAGATTAAGATTAAGATTATGACCTTCCGAACGGACTCTCGACTAATTGGATCAAATGGGCGAAGTTAGAACCAAGCCCAAGTGAAGGCAACAATACCATGAAGAACCAGGAATATGTCCCCCCCGTCAAAACCGATGCATATAAGGATGCTCCGTTACCCGAAGTTGCCCCAGGTTTTTTTCGGGCAGCGGTCATTGGGGGTGGAGAAACTTGCCGGAAACTCCTCGTGGCTGTCAGCGAAGGCGGTCTGGATCGAATCAATATGGAGATCGTCGGGGTGGTTGACAAAAACCCCAGGGCGCCCGGTTTCCTGTTTGCCCGAAAGCTGGGGATTTTTACTTCAAGCGATTATCACCAGTTCTATTTCCTTCCCGGCATTAATCTTATTATTGAACTGACCGGATCAGACGAAATATTTGAGGATCTGATGAGGACCAGGCCGCGAGGTGTTTCAATCCTTGACAGGAGGGCTGCGAAGGGTTTTCTTTCCCCATTTTTTGAAGGCCGGGAAAGGAATCGATCCCAAGAAGCCCTGATGAACCACCAAGATGCGAAACAGAGCATCCAGTCCATCCTGAATTCCCTTCCATACAGGCTTATGGTGGTGAATGACGATAAGACCGTAAGTATGGTGAACCAGACCTTCCTGCAGGAAAACCATCTCCGGGTTGAAGACGCCCTGTCCAGACATTGCTTCGAGTTGAGATACGGTCTTGACAAGCCTTGTGCTGAATATGGAAGACTCTGTTATTTAGATGAAGTCAAAAAAACAAAAAAGGCAACCAGCACCATCCATGAATTCGTTGGGGAAGATGGAAAGGAGCATTTTGATGTAATTACCGTCTCGCCCATGTTTAACGAGAAAGGAGAGGTCGTTAAACTCATCGAGGCGTCAAGGGACGTTACAGACCGGATAGCGCTTGAGAAAAAAGTACAGAGATCCAGCATCTTTCTCCAGAATGTGATCCAGAGTACTGTGGACGGGATCGTGGTGGTGGATACGAAAGGCAATGTTCTGATCTTCAATGAGGGTATGGAGAACCTTACCGGTTACACGGCCGGGGAGATTATGGAAGGTGGCCATATGAGCAGTTTCTATAATATGGATGTTGCCAAAAAGAATATGGAAACCATGAGGAGCGACAAGCATGGCGCTGTGGGAAAGTTGAATGCAACCAGCATGACCATTTCTTCGAAAAGCGGCGAGGAAATCCCGGTGGTGCTTTCGGCGTCCATCGTCAAGGTCGATGGAGAAGAAATCGGCAGTGTCGGTATTTTCACGGATATGCGGGAGACCCTCAAGATGAGACAGGACCTTGAAGACGCGCATCTTCAACTCGTCCAGTCGGAAAAAGTGGCGTCCGTAGGCAGGATGGCTGCCGGAGTGGCCCATGAGATCAATAATCCCCTTGCCGGTGTTCTCATCTATTCAGGGCTGTTAAAGGAGAATCTCCTGGAACAGCCGGAACTGCTCAGTGACGTGGAACAGATCATCGAACAGACCCTGAGATGCAAGAAAATAGTCGCCGAGCTGCTGGAATTCAGCAGGCAATCCGTGGGAAAGGCGACATCTTTCAGCCTTGAAGAACTGATCAATAAATGCCTGAGCCTTCTCACGAAACAGGCGACCTTTCATGATATTCTGGTTACAAAGGATATGGAAGCTTCTTTGCCTTTGATCGTTGGAGACATGGGGCAACTGCAGCAGGTTTTTACAAACCTTTTCATTAATGCGGCGGATGCCATGGGTTCAAAGGGGAAGCTGACCGTAAAGACGGGGTTTGACTCTGCAAATTCCCGTGTTGCCGTGAGAATATCCGATACCGGACCGGGAATTCCCGTTGCATTGCAGGATAAGATTTTCGATATTTTTTACACCACAAAACCCGTGGGAAAGGGCACCGGACTTGGTCTGAGTATTTCTCAGAACATTGTCAACCTCCATGGAGGAACCCTGAGATTTGAGTGTCCGGAAGGGGGTGGGACGACGTTCATCATGGAGCTGCCGATTGATGCCGCCGAAACTCCCTGTGAGGAACCTGTTTTTGTTGGAATGGATGCATAAGGATCGATACATGACTGAGAAATTACGAATTCTGGTGGTAGATGATGAGAAGGTCGTCAGGGATGGCTGCAGCAGGGTGCTGACGGGCAAAGGATACGAGATCGAGGCGGCTGAAAATGGCAAAGAGGCGCTGGCCGTCCTGGTCGAGAGGGAAGTGGACATTATCCTTCTTGATTTGAAAATGCCCGTGATGGGAGGAGAGGAGGTTCTGGAGAAGGTTTCTGTAGAATATCCTCACATCCCTGTAATCATCATAACGGGGCACGGCACGGTAGATACCGCGGTTGAATGCATGAAGAACGGGGCCTATGATTTTATTACCAAACCGTTTCAGATTGATCAGTTCCTTATGACCACCAAAAGGGCTGCCGATAAAATTATTCTTGGAAGAAAGGCGAAAGATCTTGAAGAGCAGAATGTTCGAAATCTGTACGACCTGGCCCTTGAAAAAGGCCGGCTGAAGACCATTATCAACCGCATGGCAACCGGAATTATGGTTACCAACCGAAATCTGGAAGTGGTTCTGCACAACCCGGCGCTTCTGAGGCTTATGAATATATCCACTCCCCTGAATGGACCGATACCCATTTCCCATATTATTCATGATGAATCCCTCATGAATACGCTTCTACAGATCCAGAAAGGAGATACCGGNNCCGATGAGTCGATTTCACAGGAAATTCCTATGGGCAGGAGTGTGTTGAGGGCAATTTCCGCTTCCGCGCCGGCTCCCGACAATACCTATGCCGGCACGGTGACGGTACTGGAGGACATTACTGCTTTCAAACAGCTTGACCAGATGAAATCAGATTTCGTAAATATGGTGGCACACGAGCTGCGCAGTCCCCTTGTTTCGATCCGGCAGCTCAATACGGTCATGCTGGAGGGACTGACCGGCCCCATGGAAGAAAAACAGCTGGAGTTTGTCAAAAAGGGGACAAAAAAAATTGACTCCCTCCTGGCCCTTATCAATGACCTGCTGGATGTGGCAAAGATTGATGCCGGAAAATATGTGCAGCACCTGGTCCCCACGGATGTGGGCGAGATTATGGACGACATCACTGCACTCATGAAGCCAAGGGCTGAAAGCAAAGGGATAGAGCTCACATGCTCCCACGGCGATCTGCTTTCCATCCAGGCTGACCCTGAAAATATTGAAGAAATTTTGAACAACCTGATCAGCAATGCCATTAATTACTCGCCGGATGGGGGGCATGTTTCCGTGACGGCCGTAACTCGCGGGGAATATTTGGAAATCCGGGTCCAGGACAGCGGTATAGGAATTTCTTCGGAGGAGCTGCCCAAGATCTTTGAAAAATTTTACCGTGTAAAAAACCCCAAGACGAGGGATATTGCCGGCACTGGACTGGGTCTGTCCATTGTAAAGGGCATTATCGAGGCCCTCAACGGGACCATCGGTGTGGAGAGTGTGGCGAATAACGGTACTACATTCAAGATTCTCCTTCCTGCCATTATCTGAGAGATGAAAATGCCATGAATGATTCCGGAACAACGGGAGCGGTTCTCGTCGTTGACGACGAAGCCGTGGTGCGAAAAGGCATTCAACGGGTACTTGAAAAAAAGGGCCTGGAGACGGTCCTCGCGGCGAATGGAAAAGATGCGCTTGCACGGCTTGATTCCCAGCCCTTCAGGCTGGCGTTACTTGACATCCGGATGCCTGATATGGATGGCGTCGCGCTTCTCAGGACAATTCGTTCACAATACCCGGAAACAGGCGTGATCATGATTACCGGTTATCCAACCATTGATGATGCCGTTCACTGCATAAAACTTGGAGCTATTGACTATCTGGTAAAACCGTTCAGCCTTGATGATCTGAAGTCATCGCTCAGGAAAGCGGATTGTTCCAATCTGACAGAGGTCAGGAGTACCGTAAAGAATGCCGGTCTGGAGACGGGCTCAACCGAAGACGTGATGATTGGCCAGAGTCTTCCCATGAGGAAGATTTTTGATAAAATTCTCAAAGTGGCCCCAACAGACAGCACCGTTCTCATTACCGGTGAAAGTGGCACGGGCAAGGAACTGGTTGCTCGCGCCATACACCAGAACAGTCACAGAAAAGACAGGGAATTCGTTGCCGTTGACTGTTCTTCTCTTGTGGAGACACTGCTTGAGAGTGAACTTTTCGGGCATGTGAAGGGATCTTTTACCGGGGCTCATCAAACAAAACACGGTTTCTTCGAGTTAGCCAATCACGGGACATTCTTTTTTGATGAAATCGCGAACCTCAGTTTAAAAATACAGGCAAAGCTCCTCAGGGTGATCCAGGAAAGGGAATTTATCAAAGTTGGAGACCACAAGAGGGTACAGCTGGATATACGAATTGTTTCCGCCTCAAACAAGAATCTGGAGGAATCGGTTAAAGCCGAGAAATTCAGGGAAGATCTGTATTATCGGTTGAGCGTGGTGCCTTTAAAACTCCCTCCCCTCAGAAAAAGAAAAGAAGACGTTCCTCTTCTGATGGATCATTTTTTAGCCAAGTTCAGCAACAAAATGAAGAAAGCGGCTCCGCAGGTATCCGATGATGCCATGGAGATGCTGGTTGATTATGCCTGGCCTGGAAACGTAAGAGAACTGGAACATACGGTGGAAAGAATCCTGATTCTGGAAGATACGGATGTGATCCGACCACGGGATCTGCCGTCTTTTATTTCTCGAAGACAGAATGAATTTCAGATGTTTTCAGAAGAGCCCCTGAGCCTTGAGGAACTGGAAAAAAAGTATATCAGATTTGTCCTGGCTCGAACCAAAGGAAGGAAGTCGAAAGCTGCGAACATCCTGGGCATTAATCGAAAGACACTGGGGCAGAAGATCAAGAAATACGACCTTTCTTAAATGATTTTGGCCTCCGGCCCGTAGGGGAAGNGCCTACGCCCCCGCTTCCAGCCCGGAGGGCTTCCAGGCCGGAGGGGAGGGATTTTGCCTGCCGCCATCGTCCCGCAGAGCGGGGCTCAGGCGAGNCNNNCNNNNATGATTTNGGATTTTGGAATTATGGAATGATGGAATTATTTTAATTTATTGAGGAGAAATNAATGGATATTATAGAGAAGGCGTTAGCCGAAGGAAGAACCANCCTTTCAGAATATGAGTCGAAAATTCTTCTGAAAACCTACGGAATTCCGGTTACGAAGGAGATTCTTGCCACGGATATGGATGGCCTGATGGAGGCGGCTGGAAAAATAGGTTATCCCCTGGTTTTAAAGGGGTCTTCGACCAAGATCGCCCATAAGACGGAAAAAGGTCTGATCAAAGTGGATATCCGAAACAAAGAGGAAGCCCGGGCAGCTTTTACAGAGATCATGGGCGCCATGGACGTAGACGACGGGGCTGTTCTCGTTCAGGAAATGGTAAAAGGACAGAGAGAACTGGTGGTAGGGCTCACGCGGGATCCGCAGTTTGGACCATGTGTTATGTTCGGACTTGGAGGGATCTTTACCGAGATTCTGAAAGACATCTCTTTCCGAGTTGCGCCACTGGAAAAACGGGACGCTCTTGAGATGATGCAGGATATCAAGGGGCATAAAATTCTTGATGCGGTTCGAGGCATGGAGGCCGCTGATCTGGACCGGTTGGCGGAAATCCTTATTGCCGTGGGGAATATCGGCCTCGAGAATGAGGCGATCAAGGAAATCGACATGAATCCGGTCATTTTATCGGGGAGCAGGCCGATTGCGGTGGATGCCCTGGTGGTTCTTGAGAAGGCTTGAAAAACTGTGAACCGATAACCGTGAACCTGTTTCTTTCGCGTTTCCAGGAAGGCAGACATGCATCCTTCACAATCCTATCTTGAATTCACCATCGAAGAGCAGTGCTATGCACTGCCGCTTACCGCCGTAAAGAAGGTCATACGTGCCGTTGAACTTACCTGCCTGCCGGACTCCCCGCCCATCCTCAAGGGGCTCCTGAATATGAGGGGAGAGATTATTCCCGTTTTGAACATTCGATCGCGGTTTGGCCTGCCTGAACGAGATATCCTCTTTGAGGACAGGATCATAATCTGCAATACAGCTGAAAAGGTGATTGCTTTTGCAGTTGACCTGGTCAGTGGGGTTGTTGAAGTGGCGCCCGATAAGTTTGATGCGGCAAAGAGAATCCTACCCGAGATGGAATCCTATATCAGCGGAGTCGCCAAAATCGACAAAGAAACGGTTCTCCTATACGATTTGGACAAACTCTTTTCGGCAGACGATATTCGAGAGGTGGGGATAGAGAATGAATCGTTGCTTCCCTGAGGGAACCATGGGTTTTTCAGAAAACCTGGATCAAACGCGGCAGGAGGCCTGGTAAACAGGCGATGGAGAAGTTGACAGTGAGACCTATTCCGGATGACGTAATTTCCGATCTGAGCGAATTTGTCAGGATCCGAACGGGTCTGCATTTTCCGAGGGAAAAGTGGCACGATCTCAGGCGGAGTATGTGCGCGGCCGCTTCGGATTTTGGTTTTGACTCTCCGGAAACGTGTGCTCGGTGGCTTCTGTCGTCGTCGCTCAGCCAGGAACAGATGGATCTTCTGGTGGGCCGGCTTACTATCGGGGAAACGTTTTTTTTTCGTGATAAAATGATTTTCCAGACTTTGCGAGACCATATCTTGTCCCGCCGTCTTCATGGGTCAACCGCCGGGTCGGAAAAGCTGAATTTCTGGAGCGCAGGTTGCTGTACGGGAGAAGAACCTTACTCCCTGGCGATCCTCATGGATCAGTTAATGTCCCTGGGCAATCGTTTGGACGGGACGATTATCGGGACCGACATCAATCCCGGTTTTCTCCAAAAAGCAAAAGAAGGTATTTACACCCGCTGGTCTTTCCGGGAAACGCCTGATAGCATTATAGAGAGATATTTTGTCAAAAAAGAAAAGAACCGTTTCGAGATTCTTCCGCGCATAAAAAAGATGGTGGAGTTCGGCAAGCTCAACCTGGCCCAAAATGAAGACGCTTTTCCCGATACGAAATTCGGGGCCATGGATGTGATTTTCTGTCGAAATGTACTCATGTATTTTTCTGCTGAAATAAGGGCTGCTGTGATCCATCGTCTCACCCGGTCTCTGAAAGAGGGAGGCTGGCTTATTCTAAGCCCAAGCGAAACCCCCTTTGTTCAGCAACCGGAACTCAGTCCGGTAAAACTTCCCGGAATAAGCTTCTTTAGAAAAGGCGCCCCGAGGAAGCATGCCCCGACTTTACCCGTGCCAGGGCGGAAAAACGCTTCCCCCGGATTCCGGCATGTTCCTTCCTGTGGATCCACGCAACCCGCAATCCCTGTAACGAAGAAGAAGCTTCGGCAGGGGTTCCCGGAGCAGGG
>DUZB01000277.1 GCA_013349725.1 Deltaproteobacteria bacterium
GGCCAGAGGCTGGAGCATGATCCGGGAGACCATCTTTGAAAACCGGTTTATTCACGTGAGCGAGCTCAAGCGAATGGGCGCCGACATAGAAATCAATGCGAGCCAGGCTCTCGTAAAGGGCAGGGAGGAGCTCTTTTCCGCCCCGGTCATGGCCACAGACCTGAGAGCCAGCGCGTCCCTTATTCTGGCGGCACTGGTGGCAAAGGGCAGGACGGAAGTACACCGTATCTACCACCTTGACAGAGGATACGAGGCAATAGAAGATAAATTCAGAGGTCTTGGAGCCACCATGTGGAGAGAAAAAGCGTGAGATGTTCCATCGCCCCCTGATACTGCTCCTCGTTTCTTATGCCGGGGGCATCCTTTTGGCCCAGGCCTTTCCGACCTTTCTGACTCCCTTCAAGTATTCCCTTTTCTTGCTGTTTGCCTCCTCCTTGCCGGCCATCTTTTTCTGTTCTTACCGCATCAAAATCTATTTCCTCCTTTTTGCCTGTTTCTCAGGCGCCTTGCTTCTGACAGCCCGGGAAAACGGCCCGTCAAAGCTGGAATCCCTTGCCCGGGATTACAGGAAGACAACCATTGAAGGCATCGTGCTGAAGCCCGCTAAAACTCCCCGGGAAGGGATGGCCAGGATTGAAATCATGGCAACCGGCACATTCGATAACGGCGTTCTTTCCTCCCTTGACGAACGGCTGAATCTGACGATCTACAGAAATGCACCAGGGCTTGAAGCAGGAGACAAAATACGCTTTACCGCCCGCTTGCGGCCATTTGAAAATTTCAACAACCCGGGAAACTTCGATTACAAAAGGTCTATGAAACTGCGGGGTATTGCATGCGCCGCATCCATTTCCGATGGAAATCAGATCACCCTTCTGGGGAAAGGCCCTCTTCCCTTTCCTGAAAACTTGATTGAAAAAATGCAGAAACCCGTGCGCAATCTGTTTACAACCCGGCTCAATGAAAAGGATGCATCCCTCTATCGGGCCCTTATCCTGGGTGAACGACAGGGAATTGAACCCGGAATAAGGGAGATCTTCAACCGAACGGGACTGGGACATATGCTTGCCGTATCAGGGCTTCACATAGGGCTTGTGGGATGGATGTCCTTTTGTCTGTTTACCTGGGTCCTGTCCCGTTCCTACCGAATGGCCCTCACATTCAGCATTCGCAAGGCGACCGCTGTACTCACCTGTTTTCCCATCGTAGGATACACCTTCCTTGCGGGGCTCCAGGTATCCGGCCAGCGTGCCATGATCATGGCCCTGGCGTTTCTTGGCTCCCTGGTCTCCGACAGAGAAAGAGATCTCTGGTCCACCCTGGCCCTGGCCGGATTCCTTATTCTGCTGCTTGATCCGAACGCTCTTTTGAGCATCTCTTTTCAACTCTCTTTTGCAGCAGTCGCAGGGATTTTATGGTGGCTGCCTCCTTTGTTGCGCAAATTTGGATGGCAAAGCTCCGAAAATGGAAATAGCCCAAACATCTTAAAAAGATTCTCAGGCTACTTTGGAGGTATTCTTGCCGTAAGTCTTGCCGCAACGCTCTTTCTTCTTCCCGTAACCTCCTACTATTTTCATCGAATCTCTCTGATTTCTCTTCCCGCGAACCTCACGACTGTTCCGATTTTGGGCTTCTGGGTGATCCCTTTTGGGCTTCTTTCTGCCATGCTCCTTCCTTTTTCTCAGCAGGCGGCAACTTTTATTGTCCGGACAGGCGCATGGGGACTGGATCTGATGCTGGGCATCATCCGTTTCTGGGCGGATCTTCCCATTGCAAGTATCTGGACGTTTACCCCGAACTTCTTTGAAATCCTCCTTTTTTACAGCCTGTTGTTCTGCCTTTACTTTTTCCGTCGCCTGCCGTGGAGCAAAACAGCCCTGGCTCTGGTGATTGCTCTTATTCTGGGAGATGTGGTCTATTGGACATACAAGGTGGAGTTTCATCGAACCCTTGATGTGACTTTCTTAGACGTGGGACAGGGAAACGCCGCCCTCATCTGTTTTCCCGGCGGGGAAAAAATGCTGATCGATGGGGGAGGCTTCGGCAGCGGAGATTTTGACGTGGGGAAGGCGGTTGTGGCGCCCTTTTTGTGGCACAACAAAATAGGGAAAGTGGATTATCTGGTCTTGAGTCATCCCGAGGCTGATCACATGAACGGGCTGCGGTTTATTGCGGAGGAATTTCAGCCGGAGGAATTCTGGCACAATGAAGACCAGGTCGAAACCCCAACCTTCAGCGAACTGATGAGCATCATAAAAAATAAAAAAATCAAGGAAAGGCTCCCCTCGGATTTAAAGGAAGGCATCAAAATCAATGGAGCTCTTGTGGAAATCCTGCATCCGACGTCAGGGGCGGCAGCGGATACTGCCGGTAGAAATGGAAGCAGTTTGAATAATCATTCCCTGGTGCTGAGAATCTCCTTTGCAGGCAAATCTTTTATTTTTCCCGGAGACCTGGAAAAAGAAGGGGAGAAGGAAATGTTGGCCGGCACGGATGGGGAAATACGGAGCCATGTCCTNTTAGCCCCGCACCACGGGAGTAAAACGTCCAGCTCGAAGGCCTTTCTGGAAAAGGTCAAGCCGGAACTTTGCATCGTTTCAGCCGGAAAAGGCGCCTCCCGTAATCTTCCCCATCCGACAGTACAAAAAAGGCTGCGTGAAATGGGATGCAGGGTCCTCACCACTTCCAAAGCCGGGGCAGTGACCATCCGTGTTGGTGAAAAGGTTTTTGAAGTGGAAACGTTTTTGAATGGGAAACTGGACATTAAGAATTGAGGATTGGATATTCAATATTGACAGCCTCGTAAAAAGCCAAAATCTCGCGCCAAGCCGCAAAGCTCGCAAAGTTAAATTCTTAATATTTCGGATGGGAACGAAAGGGACCTCAGACCTCTGACTTCGGACTTCGGACCTCTTCTCTCTCCCACCCATTGAGGGGACATGCTTCACACCGCGGCTTTTTTCCACAGAAATGCTTGCCAACCTGCACAAGCAATGCGTGGAATTCGTTGAAAAATCCGGTATCCTCCGGAAAATTATCCATAAATAGTTCCTGCAGATCCTCATAGCCTGCTTCTTCGAAAATCAGGCCATGGCGATTCATGACGCGGAAGGTATAGGCGTCCACCACAAACACCGGCTTTTTCGCCGCATAAAGAAGCATACTGTCCGCAGTTTCCGGACCTACCCCTTTCACCGATAGAAGGCTTTTTCTGAGCACCCCGGTTTCCTCACTCAAACATTTATNGAGTTCCCCATGGTAGGTTTCCTGAACAAATGCGATCAGATTTTTCAGACGTCCGGCCTTCACATTATAATATCCCGCAGGCCTGATCTCCTCCGCAAGCTCAGGGACACTCAAAGACGCAAGGGCATCCAGAGAAAGGAGTCCTTTCCGCTTCAGGTTGGCTATCGCCTTTTCCACATTCTTCCAGTTTGTGTTCTGCGTAAGGACAGCCCCTACCATTACCTCCAGTTCGGTTTCCGCGGGCCACCAGTCCTGAGTCCCGAACCGCTCAAGCAGGAGATGAAACATGCGCAGAAGCTTCCGGCCTGTTTCAGTAAGCCGCTCAGTATCCGGCACGGAATAAATCTTTGAATGCATAGGGTGTCCTCATCTCCACATATTCCCGAACTTTCCCGTTTGTCTTTCTCTTAAACCTTGACAGTGAGGGAAAGATACCCTAAATTCCTCCATCATGTCAATGAAGCAGACCCGGAAGCTTCCGGATCGTTTTAACCCATAGCCTTTTCAACAAAAACTTTTTCACACAGTTATCAGGAACGGCCTTTTCCCATGCATCCCGACAAAAAACTCACATGGACACGCAACGTGGGAATCATTGCCCACATCGACGCCGGTAAAACCACTGTGACCGAACGGATCCTTTTTTATTCCGGTCGCGTTCACAAAATGGGTGAAGTCCATGATGGAGAAGCTACCATGGACTGGATGGTGGAAGAAAAGGAAAGAGGCATCACCATTACGTCGGCTGTGACCTCCTGCGATTGGCATGGGCACACGGTGAATATTATTGACACGCCCGGTCATGTGGATTTTACCATCGAAGTGGAAAGAAGTCTCCGGGTCCTGGATGGCGCCATAGGCGTTTTCTGCGCCGTGGGAGGAGTTGAGCCCCAATCAGAAACCGTCTGGCATCAGGCTGATAGATACAAGGTGCCGAAAATCGCATTCGTCAACAAGCTGGACCGCATAGGCGCCGATTTTCACAGAGTCATACAGATGCTCAAAGACCGTCTTAAGGCCATACCGCTTATTCTTCAACTGCCCTGGGGCCTGGAAGACGAATTCAGGGGAATTATTGATCTTGTCAGCATGAAAGCCATTGCATGGGAAGACGAAATGTTAGGCGCTTCATTCAGCGAAATGGAAATCCCTGATGAACTGCTGGAGGAAGCCGAACATTACCGGGAAATACTGATTGAAACCCTGGCGGATAAAGACGACCTCCTGATGGAACAGTATCTCTCCGAAGAAGAGATACAGACCAAGGAAATCAAGAGGGTTATTCGCTCGGCAACCGTAAACATGGAACTGGTCCCCGTGTTCTGCGGGTCCGCCCTGCGCAACAAGGGAGTGCAACCCCTCCTCGACGGCATTGTGGACTATCTTCCATCCCCCCTGGACGTCCCCCCCATAACCGGGATCAGTCCCGAGTCGGGAGAAAAGGATTCCAGACCTCCAAGACGAAAAGGTCCCCTTTCAGCCCTTGCATTCAAGGTGATGATGGACCAGGGAAGAAGGATGACCTATGTTCGAATTTACTCCGGAACGCTCAGTGCCGGCGACCAGTTCTTTAATCCCGGCAAGAAAATCAGGGAGAAGGCGGCAAGACTGCTGAAGATGCACTCCAATAAACGAGAACGGATCGATCAGGCCTTCGCAGGAGACATTATTGCTGTGATGGGATTGAAACTGACCTCCACGGGCGATACCCTCTGCGACGAAACAGCCCCAATCCTGCTGGAGCCGATTCAGGTCAACCAGCCGGTCATAAGCGTGGCAGTAGAACCCAAAAGCGTGCAGGGAACCGACAAACTGATTGATTCACTCAACAAACTTTCCGATGAAGATCCCACTTTCAAGTTCAGGATCGACGATGAAACGGGGCAAACGCTCATATCCGGCATGGGAGAATTGCATCTCGAAATCATCATCGAAAGATTGAAACGGGAATTTCTGGTGGAAATAAACCAGGGAAAGCCCCAGGTCGTTTACAGGGAAACCATTACCATACCGGTGGAACATGAAGAGATTTTCAAGCGGGAGCTGGCAGGGCAGCAGCACTTCGCAGGGGTAAAGATCGAAATAGCCCCCATGCAGAGGGGTTCCGGAAACCGATTTGTGAATGGTTGCGCGGAACCTGCGCTCGTACAGGATTTCCTGGGCGCCATTAAAGAGGGGATATCCGAAGCCCATGCGGGCGGCATGGTGATGGGATATCCCGTCATTGACATCCGGACGACCCTTTTAGGGGTCCAGATAAAAGAAAATCAGACCGACCTCATGGCCATCAGGGCAGCCGCCAACATGGCTTTCAGGAGCGCATTCCAGAAGGCATCCCCGACGCTCCTGGAACCTATCATGGAGACGGAGATTCTCGTCCCCGAAGATTTTACGGGAGAGGTCATCGGCGACCTGAACGCGAGACACGGAAAGATAGAGCAGATCAGCACCAACGGTTCCATTCAGATCATTACCGCCAGCGTCCCTCTCTCAAAGATGTTCGGGTATTCCACCGCGTTACGGTCGGTTTCTCAAGGCAGGGGAACGTACACCATGCAGTTCAGCCATTACGACAAGACCTGAGAGCCAGTTGCAAAACGCCCCCTTTTGCCCGATCTCAGCGTCAGGCTCAAATTTTAATCCTCGAAATATCAAATATATTCCTGCGGTTAAAATTTTCGCCTTCCTTGATCTCGAACAAAATTGAGCATTTTGCAACTGGCTCCCGATATTGCTTTTCCGTTTCCCATCATTTCTTTACGTTCATCTGAACTTTTCCCTCACCATAGTCAACAATGATTCCTTCCGGAATGATGGCAACCAGCAGGGGGCCACTCTCTTCTATTTTTTCTCCTTCTTTATAGCTGTGCATATTGATAAAGACCCGTCTTTCTTCCATTTTTTCATCGTATATATGGACATTTATCTGCAGGTCCTCATATTTCTGCCGGGGTTCGTACGGGAGGTTCTCCATCAGAGTGATCTTCTCCGCCCCTGATGCGACAACCGCATTTTTCTTTTCGGGCTCAGAGGCAACAGGAACACTGTCCTCCTCGGCGGCCTCTTCTTGTGCTTTACTTTCGGAAACCGGTTCCGATTTTTCAACCTGCGCAGCCTCCGGTTCGACAATGCTGATACCTCTGGGCGTTGACAGGATAGCGGTCTGATCCCTTGCGGGCGCAGGAGTATTTACCTCAGCATTTGGGGCCGGCGGCTCCAGTTTTGCGGGAGAAGGAGCAGCCGTCTCAGTGCCGGCTGTTTGATCGCGGGATTTATTTATCCCTGAAAAAAGTGACGCTAAAGGATGGGCGCCCCCTTCGATGGACTCCGCCATTTTTTCTCGCGTCCGGATTCCTTTGGCCAGTAATGCATCAAAAAAATTCGCCTTCCCTGCCTCAGTGGAAAGATCTTCCGCAGGCTCCTTATCTTCGATCTGGTCGTCTTCCCGGGCTTTCGCCCTGCGCCGTGATGCGGGACCCTGCACGACATTTTCTTCTGAAACACTTTCAGAACTTTCCTGTTCTTGGACTGTTTGAGCTTTCGCAGGTTTCGCGGAAAACTTTCGTAAAGATTTTTGTTTTTCCCGTGGGTTCTTTTTCTTCCCGGCATCAGCAACCGTCGTTTCCAAGCGTTTTGTGTTTTCAACTCCCGGATCTTTTTGAAACAAAAAATACGCCCCCGACACACCGGCAATCAAGACAACGACGATAAGCAAAACCCATACCATGGTCCTTCTTTTGGGCGGATGGTTTTCCTGATATATCTGGCTAAGATCGGGAGGTTTCTGGAGCCGCCGTTCCCGATCCGACCGTTTCAGTGCGTCAAGTATGATGGACATGGTGATCTCTTCCCCTTATGGAATAGGAAAATGAAAATGGAACCAGAATTGACTTTTACCCTATTAACCACTTCCAGGTCAATCCAATTATACTGGAAACACGGAAAATTCTCCGTAATGAGCTCCCGATGCAACGTGCTCCCGGTCGCAATTTTTGAAGGCTTCAGAAAAGCCCTTGCTACGAATGGCAAGTAAAAGTTGACCCCGATCAGTTAATGAAATATTATTACAAAATATCCATTGCTTAAACATTGTCTGTTTCTCTTGTTTCCCAGGCCGCTTTGCGACCCTCACGTTCCATGAATCCTGATGATGTCTCCTATGGCACAATCTGAATCTTTTTCCCAAGAGTCCCCGAAAGAAACCAGGCGCCACGGTATAAACAGGCTGCTTTTCGACAAACGGGACCATCTGCTCATAGGCATCGTAAACGATGTGCTTGGCAGGGATAAGAGCCGCCATTATACGCGAAAACTTGTTTATCCCTATCTTCACCCACGCGGCATCAAAGAAATGGCCGAAAGCAAGGGACTGCGCATTGCATTTGCGGTGATTCATCTCTTAAAATCCCTTGAAGTTGGGGAGGTGGACGAACGGCTGAATGCGCTCAGGTCTCTCAGGGATGAAATCCTGAACACGGCTGCCGGGTCTCTTCAGAAAAACTGTGCCCGCGTACTCGTGCAGATCATGAAAGAGCTGGTAAGAGCCCATGGGAATTACATCCTTCAACTTCAACTGGCTCACGATTTCCGGACCGCTGTAGCCGGAAATCCGCGGATTATCCGCAGGCAATTAAAAAAATACCATCTCCTGGAAATGCCGGAGGAATGGAATCAGATCTCTTTCGACGACCATGTTCACGATGCCAACACAAAGGGACGCAAGTCCTCCAGCCACCTGATCATGGACGCGTGGATAAAAGGAATCAGACGTCTAAGGGTCATCTATTACAATTATCTGGAACCCAAATTCGCGATGGAATTGTTGGAAGCAGCCCGCATCATGGAAATTGACATGAGAATCGGGATTGAATTCTACGCTCGATTCCGGAACAAATCCGCGCAGCTCATCTGGACTCCTCGCGGTTTTGCCGATTCCCAGGATTTCCTCTGTTTTTTGGCGGAGGAAAGCGTGGCCGCCTTCATGGCGGAAGGAAAAAAGATCTCCCAATGCCAGAAAGACTACGTTCTCGCCGTATTGGACGAATTCAGCCGGGAACAGTATCCATCCATTGGAGAACAGTATCACTTTGAAATCCCGGAACTGAACAGAAAAGAATTTCTCGCTTTCGTAGGCGCCGGACAGGCATCCCTGCTTCACCTTGCAGATTACATTCACAGCAAGATGCTGCCCGCCATGAAATCCCGTGTTGAATCTCTAAGCAATTCCTATGCCAATGCGGATCTGCAGGAAAGAGAAAGAATGGAAACGCAGATGGCAGAGCTTAATCGTCTCGATTCCGAAAAGATATACCATCACTATCTGAAGAAAAACAGACTGGATGAGATCGCAGCCATTTTCACACAGAGAGCGTATGATGAAATTCCGGAACTGTTGAAATTCACCCCCCGGGATCTCATAGGACGTCTGTCCCAGTTCCGAACGGCCTATCGAATTACCCTCAACCTGACGGACCTGCAGGTGGAGGATGTCATCGAATTGCTCTATGAGTGTGAAGGCGCCATCACGCGATTAGAGATTTTCAACCTCAAGGACTATGCAGAGGGAAAAACAGAGCACATTGCAGATATCAATGAACTTCAGCAGGCCATAAACCAGGGAAACGTCATCCATCTCAAGCGTATCATCAGAAAAGCGATTGAAAAAATTGAGACCTCTCAAGAAACAGACCGGACGGACAGGGTCCGCGCTTTAGAGGATATTCTGCATGACATCGCTTCGCTCAGAGACTTCTATAAAAGGACCTCCCTGAAGGCCAGGATTGGCAGCGACTCGACCGGAAGATCACCCAGGATACATGGAATGGGCCTGGCCGTCAAAAATACGCTTCCCCTTAGGACCAAAAGGGAAATAAAAGAAGCCTTGGGGAAATCCCGTGACATCATCCCGGTCAGGTTGCCGGCGCTTAAAAGGATTACCTTTTCTTCACGGACAGGATACGGGCGCCCGTGGAACGGTCTTTACCGGTTTTTCCGCCGCATTCCTTATCTGGATAATCTCCTGGGACGGGTAAGACAGACGGACTGGCTGGTCCTGGAATCAGCTATCCGCCTTGACAACCGGGGCAATATCGTCACTTTAGGTGGTGTACAGAAATTTCCAGACAATGGGCTCCGCCTTCATAAGACACCCGATGGAAGAAACCAACCCGGCATATCCTGGAAATATTTAAACACGGGGCTCAAGAACGGGCTTAAGGCATTTATCGGTTTTGTCCCGGCCTTTGCCACATTTTTCCTGACAAAAGACTGGTGGGTGCTTTCCTATCTTGGCGCCTTCATCTGGTTCGGAATCACCGGACTCAGAAATATTCTTCAGTCAGTGCTGGGAGGCGGAGGAGCAAGGAGGTCTCCACTCCTTCGCTGGAACGACTATGTAAGTTGGGAACGGCTGACCGATTCCCTCCTTTATACCGGTTTTTCAGTACCCCTCCTGGATTACGTGGCAAAAACCCTGATCCTCCAGAACGGATTCAACATCACAACAACAACAAATCCGGTCGCCTTGTACGCGTTCATGGGGCTGACAAACGGCATCTATCTCACCAGTCACAATCTGTTTAGAGGGCTGCAGAAAGGAGCCGCTTTCGCTAATTTTTTCAGGAGCATTGTGTCCATCCCTGTTGCCGTTGGATTGAATGCGGCTGTTGGTGGAATGTTAGGAACGGCAGGGGTGGTGGGTGTTGATGATGTCCTTCAGAAATGGGCGGCTGTCATCTCAAAAGGAGCCTCGGACCTGGTGGCCGGAATCATAGAAGGAACAGCCGACCGCTACCAGAACATACGGATGCGCATGCGGGATTACCGGACCAAGATTGCCCAGATATTTGACGTGTATGCCAGACTTGAACTGATTTTCCCCAAAATTAGTACGATGGACCTGCTCAATTCTCCGGAGCGGCTTGATTCAGCCACAAAAGGGGAAGTGGTGGATCTGGACAATATCATGATCATCAATGCCCTTGATCTTCTCTATTTCTGGATGTACCAGCCAAGGGCGAGAAGCGCGCTGAAACTGCTCATGGGCGGCCTTACGGAAGAAGAAAAGGAGATCCTCAAAGCCTCCCAGATGGTCCTTTCAAGGGAAAAGAAAATCAGTCTCCTGTTTGTGGACGGCCTCGTGGGGAAAAGTTTTTCGCGGGGGCTCTCTTTTTATCTGGATCGATGGCAGGAATATGCGGTCGCCATGAATAAGTTGAAATAGCAGACATCCTTTTTCGTCATTCCCGCGAATTTTCGTCATTCCCGCGAAAGCGGGAATCCAGGAACATCAGGGGCTTATGACCCCCGCTCCCCGATCAGGTCGAGGACAGGCTTCGCGGGGGTGACGGCCCCTTTCAAATCAACAATCAG
>DUZB01000312.1 GCA_013349725.1 Deltaproteobacteria bacterium
ATTTGGCAGGGGTCTCCCTGTTTTCGTCCACATTCATTTTGGCTATCTTTATTTTGCCCTGATATTCCTTGGCCAACTCTTCCACGACAGGCCCTACGGTTTTGCAGGGTCCACACCATTCAGCCCAAAAATCAACCATGGCGGGAATGTCTGATTGTACAATTTCCTCTTCAAAATTCGCATCCTTTACTTGCAAAACATCACCCATGACAATACTCCTTTAGGTTTCCCATTCCGCCAGACACTAATTATGCGGCCGGCGCTTCCAGTAGTTTTTTTAAATTATTGATAATGGTTACGGGAACAGGACCGGAGTTAAGATAGAGATTCAGTACCTGCCGGGGCGTTTTCGTCTTTGCTTCTACCTCAGCCCAGTCCATACCTTTTTCTTCCACCTGCTTCATCAATTGACTCAGTTCTTCAGAATTCATGATTTTCCTCCCTAAGTTATTTCTTTTTCTTGGATGGGGTCAGGTCAGGGGGATAAATAAATTTAGGATCTATCTCATAGGTCCATGGGAGCCCCCACCATTGCCATCCGTAATGCCTTTTCTGGTTAAATCCATTAATTTTGTTTCTCTTAGCGAGCTGCCTGTAAAATTTCTGTTCATTGCTGTCTTTAAAAAAGGGAAATATAGGCCCTTCAAATCCATTTTCCACATCATATACATTCTTGAAACCGGATGCCATAAGTTCTTTTGCCGCTAAGGCACTCCTGGAGCCATCTGAGCAGATGATCAGCAGGTTGTCCGTTTTCTTGAAGACTTTGGAGATTTCTTCCACAAATTGTTTGTTCTTTTCATTGAAGACATACCGGTACTCATCATCGATTTTTTCGAGATCCGGTGTCATGAACATGTATGGAAAAAGGTAGGCATTGATGGGGTGGCCGACAAACTGATACTCAGCTCTCGTTCTTATATCTATAAGATATGTATCCGGAACCGTATTCAACATATCGTAGGCTTCAAGGCTCAATATCTGTTTTAGTTCCTGGGCAGAAGAGTGTCCGAAAAAAACAAGCACGACCACCAGAACCATGGGGGATATAAGGGTTTTAATTTTTTTCATAATCTCTCTTCGATATGTAAAAAGGAAANCCTGAACCGGATNCGAAGTCAAAGGCCGCATCAGGAAAATCTTGAGTATAAAGAAATAATCAAGTACCATGACTTTGTCAATGAAAAATGAGCATCTCCCCTTGTGAGAGCCTCCGTTAGGGTGACTATTTTTCTGGTAAAGCGGAAAGGAATGATCCCAAATATAAATACCTCAGGATAAAGGAGAAAAATTTGTATGACCACAGCCAAAGTGTATTTCTCGGATTTAAGGACTTCTTTTAAGGAAAGCCTGCCGTCCAAAATCGTCAGGCTTGCCGAGCGCGCGGGAATAGACAAAGTTGTTTCACGCAGGAATCTGGTTGCCGTCAAACTCCATTTCGGCGAGAAAGGAAATACGGCTTTTATTCGCCCTATCCTTGTTAAACCCATCCTTCAAAAGGTAAAGGAATTGAAAGGGTCCCCTTTTCTCACGGATTCCAATACCCTTTATGCGGGAACCAGAGGTGACAGTGTTTCCCATCTGTTGACGGCTGCACAAAACGGTTTCACCTACCCTGTCATCGACGCGCCTGTTATCATTGCAGACGGCCTTCGGGGCGCCAGTTTCTCAAAGGTAAAGATCAACCAGGAGATCATAGAGACTGCTTACATCGGAAAGGATATTGTAGAAAGCGACGCGCTCATAAGCCTGGCCCATTTCAAAGGGCACGAGCTCTCCGGTTTCGGCGGCGCCATCAAGAATCTGGGGATGGGCTGCGCTTCCAGAAAGGGAAAAATGGATCAGCATTCGGGTTTGTCGCCCAAGATCAAATCTAAAAAATGCGTTGGCTGTGGTGATTGCGTGGGACACTGTTCTCAGAAGGCACTTTCCATCAGGGAAGAAAAGGCATCCATAGACGAGACGAAATGTATCGGATGCGGAGAATGCATACTGGTCTGTCCAAACGGCGCCATAGATGTTCAATGGAATGCCGACATTCCTCTTTTTCAGAAAAAAATGGTGGAATATACGGTTGCGGTGTTGAAGGGAAAAAAGGAAAAATCTCTCTTTTTCAATTACCTGATAGATATTTCTCCCGCCTGTGACTGTTATGGGAACAGCGATGCGCCCATCGTCAACGATATCGGCATAGTTGCATCGACGGATCCCGTGGCGATTGACCAGGCCTCCGTTGACCTGGTGAATCAACAGCAGGCCGCAGCAGGCTCCTGTCTCAAAAACTGCACATCCCGGGGAGAAGACAAATTCAGGGGGGTATACCCCAAGATAGACTGGAATATCCAGCTTGAACATGGAGAAAATATAGGCCTGGGCTGTCGAAAGTACAAATTGATCCCGATTTGAGGTGGCGAACCTGCGCCATGCCGCTTGCAATTGAATCTTTCCTGTGTTAATGAAAACGGATTAATTTTTGAATCAAAGAAGGAGTAAAAACATGGAAATCAAGGTGATAAAGGCAAACCAGGAACGATTGAAACCCAAACCCGCGGACGAATCCAGCTTGGGCTTTGGAGATATTACTACCGATCACATGTTTTCAATCAACTACCGATCTGAAAATGGCTGGGAAGGCCCGCGGGTTGAACCGTACGGGGATTTGCTTATCGATCCTGCCGCCATGGCTCTTCACTACGGCCAGGAAATTTTTGAGGGACTCAAGGCCTACAGGGGAAAAGATAACGGCATCTATCTTTTCAGGGCCAGGGATAATTTTGAGCGATTGAACCGTTCGGCCAAAAGACTCTGTATGCCCGAAGTGGACATAGACCTGGTCATGGAAGGGATGAAAAAGCTGATCCTGCTGGACAGGGAATGGATCCCCAAAAGTGAAGGGACATCCCTGTATATCAGACCCACCATGCTTGCCACGGAACCCCATCTGGGAGTTCGACCTGCAAAGTCCTATCTTTTCTTCATCATTATCGGCCCGGTTGGCGCCTATTACAAAGAGGGTTTGAATCCCGTAAAGATCTACGTGGAAGATTTCTTCGTTCGTGCCGCAATAGGAGGAACAGGGGAAGCCAAAACAGCGGGCAATTATGCGGCGAGTCTGCTGGCTGCCGAGGAAGCGAAGAAAAAGGGATTTACGCAGGTGCTCTGGCTCGATGCGGCAGAGAGAAAATATGTGGAAGAGGTGGGGACCATGAATATGTTTTTCCTCATCGACGATGAATTACTTACCGCCCCCCTCAACGGAAGTATCCTTCCCGGAGTTACAAGAGACTCGGTCATTCGAATCGTGAAAGATTGGGGCCTGAAAATTGCCGAACGGTCCCTCGTCATTGATGAAGTCATCGATGCCGCCAATGACGGACGCTTGAAAGAGGCGTTCGGGACCGGCACCGCCGCGGTGATTTCCCCTGTGGGACAGATAACTTACAAGGGCGAAGACCATATCGTGGCCGGAGGAAAAATGGGCGCGCTTTCCCGCCGGCTCTATGATGAGATTGTGGCCATACAGTACGGGAAGAAACCCGATCCCTACGGATGGGTAACGCGGATTGATCGGTAACGAGGCCTGAAGTTATGATTCCAACGATTGAATGGCATGAAAATACGGTCAGGATGATTGACCAGAGAAAACTGCCGAGAAAGGTGGAATGGTATACCTGCAGAGGATACCTGGATGTGATCGAAGGCATCCGGAAAATGGTGATTCGAGGGGCGCCGGCCATCGGTATCGCTGCCGCAATGGGGCTTTCTCTGGGCGCCAATGCTGTCAGGGGCCGCGACACAAAGAACTTCATGAAAAGGTTTGAAGCTATCTGCTCGGACATGCGCCGCGCCCGCCCTACTGCCGTAAACCTGGGATGGGCGGTGGATCGGATGAAGGCCCTGGCTGAGAGCATGATCGATTTCTCCGTTTCCGAGATTCAGGCATCTCTGCAAAAGGAATCGGAAAGAATTCTCGTTGAGGATATCGAGATCAACCGAACCATGGGCATGCATGGGGAAGTTCTTGTCCCGGAAGGCGCCACGGTTCTCACCCACTGTAATGCAGGCTCTCTCGCTACAGGGGGTTACGGAACGGCACTGGGGGTCATTCGAGCGGCTCATGAAAAGGGAAAGAAGATTCAGGTCCTGGCCGACGAGACCAGGCCCTGGCTTCAAGGCCTGAGGTTGACCGCTTTTGAGTTGATGGAGGACAACATCCCTGTTTCCGTAATCGCAGACAATGCTGCGGGGACATTCATGCGGCAGAAAAAGATCGATCTGGTCATTACGGGCGCCGACAGAATTGCCTCAAACGGGGATGTGGCAAACAAGATCGGAACCTATCAGGTTGCCGTGCTGGCAAGAGAAAACAACATTCCTTTTTATGTGGCGGCGCCCCTTTCAACGATCGATATGGCCATAAAGACGGGAGAGGAAATCCCCGTGGAGGAGCGTGGCCGGGAAGAGATCTGCCATTTCGGAAAAGTCAGGATCGGTCCGCAGGGGGTCCGGGTTCTGAATCCCGCCTTTGATATCACCCCGGCCCATTATGTTTCCGCCATCATAACGGAAAGGGGGATAATCAGAGCGCCTTTTAAAAAAGAGATAAAAGAACAGATGAGAAAATCATAATCGCAGCACTTTTGCCCCACGAATTTTTCGCTTTTATAATTCAACAAGAGCCCTGTTTGCCTCCGGCAATTCGAATTCCTCGAATTCCGGTTTTACAGGACCATCGCTTTCATCTTCAAGCCTCCTGTTTGCCGCGGACTTTCAACAAACGATATCCGAACGCGTTTTCTTTTTCATGTTTAAAGCACTATGGCATGAAAAGCAACTCCCTCAACCACAGTGATCGACCACTTTCGGTTTCCATTTATAACCGGATTTTAAAAAAAATCGAAACCGGAAATTTGGCATGAAAAATGCTGTAGGAAAACGCATCTAATTTATCCTTACCATTTTCATGACGCTGAAAACAGGCCGTAACGATGATGTGGAAAATGGTACGAACCCTTATTGACTGTGAAAAGGAAACTTTGTATTTGTTGCGATACGTAAATTGGGCACGGTCCTGACCTTTTTTCCCAGAAGGATAAGGCCGGAAAAACGGCACGCAGGCAGAACTCATTTTATTCTGAAAATAAACGACCATCAGTCGCTGCAAAGGCTCAGGAGGAAACAATGTTCTTTAAGTCTAAAGGATTTCAGCTCGGATTGGCTTTGGCGTTAGGTGCTATTGTATTAATGCTGCCAAGGCCCGAAGGGACCAGGTTCAAGATTACAGGGGATGCGGGACAGAAATTGATGCCGCGGATAGAACAGAATTTCACGCTCGTTTCAACCGGAAAAGACAAAAGCTATGTGGTTGAGGCAAAGACCCCCGGATCGACGGATTCTACGGCAGCCTTTTTGAAAGAAAAGGTCGGAAGCCTTCCCTTGAAAGGGGTGGAAGTCAGTTATGTAAATGGTTTATCCCCCAAGGCCATGCGGTTTCTTGCCATCCTTGCGGTCCTCATTTTTCTCTTCATTATTGAACCGATCCCCCTTGAGATCACCGCCATTCTGATCGGGGTATTCCTTGTCCTCATGGGTGTTGCGGACGTGAAAGAAGCCTGGGCGCCCTACATGCATCCGGTGGTCATATTTATCATGTGCTGTCTGATCTTTGCCATATCCCTGGGTAAGGCGGGCCTCACCAAGAGAATGGGGTATTTCATTGTGAAAAAGGCCGGCAACAGCGTGGTCAAGTTCACCTTTATCATCTCCATGGGGTTGGGCATTGCTTCTTCATTCATGCACGATGCGGCGGCCTGCGCCATCGGAATCATCACCATGATCCCTCTCATGAGGGCGGTAGGCATCGAACCGCACACCAACACGGCAAAATTCATGATGCTTTCTCTCCCCTTTGCCTGCTCCTGCGGCGGTATGGGATCGCTCATAGGAGGCGGGAGATGCATGGTCTCGGCGGCGTTCCTGTATGAATATACAGGAATAGAAATCACTTTTTTCGACTGGATCAAGTACTGCATGCCGGCGGCTCTTCTGACCGTTCCCATAGCGGTGCTCATTGTTTACTTCGTTTTCAGGCCCGATCCCAAGTTCAAATTGCCCTCTTTCGATGAAGCGCTCGGTCCCTGGACGAGTATCGAGAAAAGGACCATGATCATTATCGGGCTGACCTTCATCACGTGGCTTACCAAAGGCCTTCACGGAATGGATTACAGCGTCACAGGTATGCTGGGGGTGGCGGCTCTGGTGCTTTTCGGGGTTCTTGAATGGGAAGATGTGCACAAAAATCTCGAGTGGGGGACTGCACTTTTCATCTTCGGTGGCGGCATTTCCCTTGGCCTGGCCATGGGCTATTCCGGCGCCGCCGGTTACTTTGCCCACGTGTTTTTCCCGCTGGTGCAGGGTGGAGGATGGCTTCTGCTCTTTGTGGGTGTCGGGGTTTTCGGGGCGCTTGTGACGAACGCCATGGCCAATGTGGCAGCCGCCGCGCTGATACTGCCCATTGTCATTCCCATGGCCAGACTGGAGGGGGGGGACCCGACTGTGATTGCCCTTTGTCTGGGCACCGCCACCTCTTTTGCCATGCTCCTGGTCATCGGATGTCCTCCCAACGCCATCGCCTACAGCTACAGGTATTTCAAGGCGTGGGATCTGACCAAGGTGGGGCTCGTGGCCACCCCGATTCTCCTGGGCATTTTGATCCTGGTGGCCTCCACCTGGTGGAAAGTCCTGGGGCTGGTGTAATTCATTGGTATACGTAACCTGCTGAATCCCAGGAAAGCCCGCTCTGAATGGATAGACAATAGATGGAAAGCACACGCATCCTCCTTGTTGACGACGAAAGCGATTTTCGAACCACCATTGCCAAACGCCTGATGAAAAGAGGGATGGAGGTGGAACAGGCCGGCAGCGGAGAAGAATCTCTTGCCATCCTCAAGGACAAGCCCGTGGATGTGGTCATTCTGGATGTCAAGATGCCCGGGATGGGCGGCCTAAAAACCCTTCATCAGATCAAGGAGAACTATCCGAAGATAGAGGTGATCATGCTTACCGGACATGCTACGACCCAGGACGGCGTGGACGGCATAAAGACGGGGGCATTTGACTATCTCACCAAGCCCATCGAACTGGAGCAACTGCTGGGTAAGGTCCGCCAGGCCCATGAAAAAATTCTAAGAGAGGATGAAAAGGCAAAAGAGGCTGAATTCCGAACAAAAATGGAACAGCAGATGATTGCCACCGAAAGGCTGGCCTCCCTTGGAACGCTGGCGGCCGGCGTAGCCCATGAAATCAATAATCCGCTGGCCATCATCAAAGAATCCGCGGGATGGATGAAATCGATTCTTCAAAAGGAGGAAATGGCGAAGATCCCTCGTAAAGAGGATTTTGAAAAGGCCCTGGGGAAGATAGAAAACGGGGTGGAAAGAGCCAGGAGGATCACCCACGAACTCCTGGGATCGGTCAAACAGAACGAGTCCGTGTTGTCGAGAGTAGATCTTGAAGAACTGATCGATGAGGCCA
The DNA here is from genome assembly GCA_013349725.1 of Deltaproteobacteria bacterium. The sequence goes on from DUZB01000312.1 coordinate 7,534, forward strand.
TCATTCTCATAAAAAATGAGGCGGTCGGCAGGAACGTTCAGGTCAATAACAGGGTGGCTTCCACGGATAGCGTCATCTGGAGCGAACCCTATAAATTGAGACAGGTATTGCTCAATCTCCTGACCAATGCCGTTCATGCGACGGGCTCGGGGGGAAGTATTACCGTGGATTTTGAGCGATCAGGTGATGGGGTTGAACTGACGATTCAGGATACCGGAGAGGGTATCCCCAAAGAGAATCTGGCCAGGATTTTTGAACCTTTTTTCAGCACGAAACCCACAGGAAAGGGCACAGGGCTTGGGCTTTTTGTGTCTCGAAGTATTATTGAAAAGCTGGGTGGAGAGATCAGTGTGGAAAGCAAGTTGGGACAGGGAACCCGTTTCTGTATTCGTCTTCCTGCTTGTTATGAGCCTGGGAAAGCAAGAAAGAGTTGAGTTCAGGTTGGTGGGTTTAACCCTGAAAAATCAGATGGCACATTGCGTAAAATCCTTAATAAAGGAGAAAAAACTATGATCAAGATACCAACGAAAATCCTCTTAGTGGATGATGAAAAAGATTTCGTGGAGATGCTGTCACTGAGATTGCAGGAAGTCGGTGAAAAGGTTTTTGAAGCCTTCAGCGGCAGAGAGTGTCTTGAAACTCTCCAGAAGACCGGTATTGATGTGGTCGTTTTAGATATACGAATGCCCGGCATGGACGGTATGGAAACCCTGAAAGAAATGAAGCGAAAATTTCCACTGGTGGAAGTCATTATGCTGACGGGACACGGCAGCGCCGAAACCGCTGTTGAAGGCATGAAATTAGGGGCTTTTGATTATCTGATGAAACCGGCGGACTTTCAAGACCTGGTAACCAAGGTGACCGGTGCAAGGCAAAGAAAGGATGAACAGGAGGAAAGGATCCGCAAGGCTGAAGCCAAACTGCTGTTAAGGAAAAGCGGAGGAGCTTTCTGACATTCTACAAACCCTTTACAACCTGTAAAAAATATCGACATCTCTTCTGCCCGGCATTTGTAAAACCTTCCTTCCGTGATGATGCTCCGGGAATTCCGGAGGAACAGCAGAAAAAGGTTTTTGATCCCTTTAATCAACAAAGGATCCCGGAAAATGAACCGGCCAGGCGCTCTGGGTAAGCTACTATATCCTGAAGAAAATGGGGGGGGAGAATCGGCCTCAAAAACCAAAGTGTACAAGGGACAACATTTACGATACGATTTGCCTCTTATAATCCCGAAAAAAATGAATGACGGCGCTCGACCACTTGCTTAACGAAGTCCGGGTTGTAAAAAGAGGTCTATTCAAGGAGGGGTATTATGGATTCTTTCAGGGCATTGGTTGTAGATGATGAAGAAGATTTTCTTGAAACGCTGGTAAAGCGGATGAATAAGCGGGATATTGATACGACCGGAGTGAGAAGCGGAGAGGAAGCTCTGGAAATTATGAAAAAAAAGCTCTTCGATGTGGTCATTCTCGATGTCAAGATGCCGGGCGGTATGGACGGCATTGAAACATTGAGGGAAATAAAAAAGCTCCAGCCATTGGCGGAAGTCCTCCTGCTTACCGGGCACGCTTCCGTGGAGACCAGCATCGAGGGGATGAAGCTTGGGGCCTTTGATTATCTCATGAAACCGATCAAGCTTGAGGAGCTTCTCGTAAAGCTGGCACAGGCATTTGAAAAGAAAGATACACACGATCAGAAAATTCGGAAGGCCATGATAAAAGAACTGATCCGGTTTCCGGGAAGGGTTCTCGAATACGAAAAGGATTAGCGCCTAAAGAATGCAATGAGCGGTTAGCCGTTAGCTATTAGACGTAATATCAAAGCGTTGACAGGAAATGCAGGTTCATCGATAAAAGTCCTGCAAATGCTTGCAGCCATGAAGCTAACGGCCAACAGCTAAAAGCTCATTGCGAAGTTACGCTTTAAGTTTTGCGTCTGCCTAGTCGAACTTTCTGGCAATCAGATTCTCAAGATCCCTTCCAGAGAATCGACGCTTTCGTTGAAGATACCCCTTCATGCCGTCTCAGTAGGTATAATTTGCCTGGCCCCTTTTTTGTACCTTTTTTGTATTAGTCCATCCAACAAGTTAGTATGCAGTTTCCGAATAAATCTTATCTATGAGGTTCTGAATATCTCTCTCAATTTTGGCTTTGTAATACCGCACAGCTGAGTCATTGGCCATTATCATATCCAGTTGTCTGGTATGGAGGGTGAGATAACCGAGGATCTGAAGACGCTCTTTCATATATTTTTTTCCATGCTGCTCCACGCGGGCAATGAGATTATCTTCTCTTACCTCCACCCTGAAATCATATTTTTCCAATATCTCCTTTATAAAATGAGTCCTCTTCAGTCGCCTCTGATAGTCGGCAGCTCCCCCCTTGAACTGAAAACCCACATAGTTCTCATTGACCCTGTCACTCACTAATGCCTCCATGGTGGAGAAATGATAACCGAGTCTTGAATTCAGGTTGCAGTAGTTTTTTGAGATCATGAAATAGTTCCGGTCCGCGTACCGCGAACGTACACCAGGGGTCAGGGCAGTATTACGGGTTGAATGGAACACGACTGACATAAACCCCTTTCCGTCAATGGCCGGAGGGCCGTCCCAGGGAACAGCGACGAATCCGTCCCAGAAGGCCAGCATGGGGATGGATGCAATATTTTCAAGGTTGACGTACTTCCCTTTCACCTCTTCATTAAACCCGTCGTCCAGATTCAAGATCCACCAATGCATGGGGACTTCATAAAAAAGCTGTTTGCTCGAGCGTTCGGGAAACAGGTGTTCTTTTCCAAATTGGAACATCTCGTGCACTGCCTTTTCGTGGCAGAAACGGGTGATGTCGTGCAGTGTGCTGCAGTTTCCCGGTTTGAAATCAGGGCCATCCGGGTCTAAGAGATGAAGGGGCACAATGTACTGTGCGGCACCCTTGAGGGCCTCATACACTGGACTCCCCTCCATGAGATTTATAGGCGTTTCCTCGCTTTTCAAGAGAGAATCCACACGCCCGTGGTATACGCTCATCCCCTCTGCATCCACGGTGACC
>DUZB01000259.1 GCA_013349725.1 Deltaproteobacteria bacterium
TATTTGACCCTATCCGGAATGGAGGATGGTGCTGTGAAAATTATCATTCTGGGCGCTGGAGAAGTTGGCTTTCATACGGCGCAGAAACTGTCTCAGGAGGGACAGGACGTGGTCCTTGTTGATCATGATCCCGAGCAGATCAAACGCGTGGCCGATAATCTGGATGTTCAGGTTTTCTTAGGTTCCGGCACCAGTCCCAGGATATTGAGAGATGCCGGAATCGAGAATGCCGACCTGCTTGTTGCGGCCACCAACAGCGATGAGGTGAATATTATCGCATGCCTTCTTGCCAAGAATCTGAACCGACTTCTTTTCAGGGTGGCCAGGGTGAGAAATGAGGAATACCTGCTCGATAAAAATCTTCTGGGAGATGATTTTATCGATATCGATCACATGATCAATCCCCAGTCGGAGATGGTCAGGAATATTCAGAGCCTGATGGAGATTCCGGGGGCGTCTGAAGTGATCGATTTCGCCGAAGGGAGGGTGAAACTGATCGGCTTTACGGTCGTGGAGAACTCTCCCCTTGCCGGCATGCCAATGATTTCTGTCGGTGAACTTTCCCAGAAGATGCTCATCGGGGCCATTGTCAGGCAGAACCAGGTAATCATTCCCGGCGGAAAAGATACTGTTTTCGCAGGGGATATGGTATATGTGGTGATCCGCAGGGAAGATCTGGGCGAGATCCCCAGGTTGCTGCATCTGGATGCGGGAGTCCTTCGGAGAGTCATTATCATCGGGGCGGGACAGACGGGGATCTCCCTGGCCAGATTGCTGGATCATTCAGGAATTACGGCAAGAATCATCGAAAAGGATACTCAGAAATGCATCCAACTTTCAGAGGAACTGAACCATGTGATTGTCATTAACGGAGACGGGGCGGACCGGGATTTGCTTCAGGAAGAGAATGTGAAAGATGTGGATTTTTTAGTGGCCCTTACCGGCGATGAAGAAAGCAATATCCTGATTTCGCTCCTTGCAAAAGGATTGGGAGCAAAAAAGACCATCACCAGGGTCAGCAAAATGAGCTACATTCCCTTGATGTCCGCCATCGGGATCGATACGGTGGTGAGCCCCAGGCTATCTGCCGTGAGGGCCATCCTGCAGCACATAAGGCCGGGGAAAATCATATCTGTGGTCCCGTTGAAAGGGGAGCGTGCTGAGGCGATTGAGGCAGAGGCGCTGGAAACTTCCGAAATCGTAAACACCCCGCTTTCCAAGGTGAAAATCCCAAAAGGAGCGTTGGTGGGGGCCATCCTCCGCGGTGAAGAAGTGATCATCCCCCGCGGGGACAGCGTTATCAAACCCAAGGATCGCCTCGTGCTCTTTGCCCTTCAGAAAGTGGTTCCCAAACTGGAAAAACTGCTTACCGTCAAGCTGGAATATTTTTAATGCATCTTCGAATTGTCTTGCGCTTTACATCGATTCTGATCTTTTTTTTAGGCCTCTTCATGGCGGTTCCCCTGGTTGTTTCCCTCGGGTACAGGGATGGCAGCTCTGAGGCATTTGCCCTTTCCATGGCTACTTCGTTTCTCGTAGGCCTGGTCCTGTTTCTTTTCACGAGAAGCCGTCAAGAAGTCGTTCTGAATCACAGGGACGGGGTCGCGATTGTTACTCTTGGATGGATCATGGCAGGCCTTTTCGGAATGTTGCCTTATATCGCTTCAGGGAGTATCCCCGATTTCACCAATGCCTATTTTGAATCTCTATCCGGTTTCACGACTACCGGCGCCAGTATATTGACCGACATCGAATCCCTTCCGAAAGGGGTGCTTCTCTGGCGGAGCCTTACCCAGTGGATCGGGGGCATGGGGATCATCGTTCTTTCCATTGCCATCCTTCCGTTTCTGGGTGTAGGGGGCATGCAGCTTTACAGGGCGGAAACCCCCAGTCCCGTTGTGGATAAGCTGAAACCAAGAATATCAGACACCGCCAAGATTTTGTGGAAAGTATACGTTGCCATTACCATCGTCCAGGTCATTTTTCTTCTGGGAGGAGGGATGTCGGTTTTTGATGCATTCTGTCATGCCTTCTGCACCTTGCCGACCGGCGGATTTTCCACGAAAAATGCGAGCATTCTCGCCTATAACAGCGCCTACTTAGACACGGTTATCATCGTTTTTATGCTTCTTGCGGGGATAAATTTTTCTCTTCATTATAAAATGCTGAAAGGGGATAGGAAGATTTTTGGCAGGGATGAGGAATGCAGGGTTTTTCTGGTGGTTGTCGCCGTCTTTACGCTCCTGATAACTTTGGACACCTATGGGGGCGTTTATACTTCCTTTTTCCATGCATTCCGACAGGCGGCCTTTCAGGTCAGTTCCATTATTACCACTACCGGTTTTGTTTCTGCCGATTATGAGAAGTGGCCTGCTTTTTCCCAGATCATCCTTTTGATCTGCATGTTCTTTGGGGCGATGGCCGGGTCTACGGGTGGTGGAATGAAATTCATGCGGATTATCCTGCTCATAAAGCACGGCTATCAGCAGATCATCCGCATTATCCATCCCCACGCAGTCACCTCCGTGAAGCTTGGCGGAAGGGCGGTCCCTACGGAAGTTTTGAATGGCATCTGGGGCTTTTTCATCCTCTACCTGTGCCTCTTCCTCATCGCCACATTGGTCATGGCTGCATTGGGGCTGGATTTTGTTTCGTCCATCGGGGCCGTCGCATCGTCTCTGGGAAACGTAGGGCCTGGATTGGGTATGGTAGGGCCAGTGAGAAATTATCTGGAGGTCCCTCTGGCGGGCAAATGGGTGCTGGTGGCGTGCATGCTCATAGGACGTCTGGAGATCTACACTGTGATCGTTCTTCTGGCCCCGGAGTTCTGGAGAAAGTGAATGACCTCTTTCAGCTTGGGCCAAAGTAGTTTGCACTTTCTCCAATTCGTGAAATCAGGTGTCAGGTGTCAGTGTTCAGTTTTGCGTTTTCATTTGTGTGGCTTTTTGCCTGATAATGCGAGGTAACCAGCGGATAGTAAGATAGATATCGCAACATCCATTTTACTTCATTCCTGACACCTGACACCTGACACCTGAAACTTGGAAAGCAAACCAAGCCCTAATTCAAATCCGATATGCGGCAAAAGTGTAAACAGTGCATGAAGGATGCCTTCTTTTACATCCTTTCTCTCATCAGGCGGATCGTCTTTCCGTAATCTTCGCTATAGAAAATGGCGGAACCGGCAACAAAGACGTCCGCTCCGGCAGAAGAGGCTTCCTGGATGGTATCAGGACTGATGCCGCCGTCTACCTGAAGCTCTACCTTATACCGGTGCTGATCCAGGGTTTCTCTCAGTTTACGAATCTTGGGAACGACCGCTCTGATAAACTTCTGACGTTCAAAACCGGGATTGACCGTCATCAGCAGAACCATGTCCAGGTCCGGCAGGACGTATTCCAGGATATCCAATGGGGTGGCCGGATTCAGGGCGAGGCCCGCTCTTACTTTCTGTTCCTTGATATGTTCAATAGTCCTGTGCACATGGGGCAGGGTTTCCGCATGGACGGTGATGATGGAGGCCCCCGCCGCGGCAAAATCATCAATAAAAGAATCAGGGTCTGAAATCATCAGGTGAACATCCAAAGGGAGGTTCGTGATTTTCCGGGCTGCCTTTACAACCAGTGGCCCCATGGTAATATTGGGTACGAAATGGCCGTCCATCACATCGATATGGATGTAATCGGCGCCTGCGGCTTCTACTTTTCTGATCTCTTCCCCAAGGACGGAGAAATCTGCTGAGAGAATAGAGGGGGCAATTTTTTTCAAGGCCGGCTCCTGTTCCGTAAGGAAATCATTGTTCGTGAAATAGTTCGACCTGCGCGATTCGTCACCTGTTTTATTAACCGCACAGGTCGGATTGTATCCGCTTACTCTTCTATGGTGATAGCTTCAGCCGGGCATTCCTGTGCAGCCTGCCTGACAACATCTTCGAATTTTTCAGGAATCTCATCCACCAGAACCATGGACATGAGTTCGTCTTCATCATACTTGAATACTTCAGGACAGAGGATGTTGCAGTTTCTGTCGCCCATACAGGTCCCTTTTTCAACGCTTGCTTTCATAATTTTCTCCTTTCTGGTTGGTTAAAAGTTCGAGCTTTTATGGTGGATTATGCCGCTTCGATAAATATGCCGGGTCTGACGCCCCCTGTCTGTTATCTCTCCATTTTTTGGTAAATGTAACACCGGGCGACCTTCAAATCAACTCCAATCGAGAGTTTTGAGATTTTTCAATCCCCTCCACAAGATCTCTAAGGGGCGAAATCCTGGCATCCGTAATTTTGCCAGCCAGTTCACGCAGGCTTTTCACGGCGGAAGGGATGTAGGCTTCAAAATAGGTCTTTCCCATGACTTTGGAAAGGTGGGAAAAGGCGCCTAATATCTGCAGGTTCCTGAGGACGGCAAGGGGATGAAAATGTTCCATGAAGGAATGCGCCAGATCGGGTCTGCGTTCTTCGAGAAGGTGCAGGTATTCGCACCGTATCTGCTCCCGTCTATGACCGGAAAGGTTGGTGTAAGGATCAATGACGAGGGATGCAAGATCATAGCCCAGTGGACCGAACCGCCCGCCCTGCCAGTCAATGATGCCTGGCTCATCCTGTGAGAGCATGATATTTCTTGACTGAAAATCCCTGTGCATGAAAAAGGAGCTATCTGCCCTGGATGCGGTTTCCGCAAGATACTCAAAAGAACCGTCCAGTTCAGGCCACTCCTTTTTCAGCTGGAGATAGCCGTTTAAAAAGGCGGTGGTGAAGTAGTTCGCTTCATATTGCAGCATAACCCTGCGGTCATACCGCTCTGTCTGGCAGCACCAGTCTGAATGAAACCCTTCTGCCCCTTTGATCTGAAGAGAAATCAGTGTCCGCAAGACCTTTTTGTAGACGGGAATCGGATCATCCGATTTCAATACGTAATCCTGCAGGCTGATGTCCCCCAAGTCCTCCATCAGAAACCATCCTTTTTGAAGGTCGAAACGGTAGATTTCGGGGAGGGGTATTCCTTTGCGGCGAAGATGTTCTCCGATTCGCAGATAGGCTCGGTTTTCGGCGATGGATGGTGCGTCAATGGAGGGACTGGCCATGGCGATGAACGACTCTTCAGCGGAATCTGTGGAGACACGCCAGAAGGTCCTTTTTGATCCATCCCCCTGTAGCAGTGTGAAAAGAGGCTGTTGGGTCTGCATCCCCCTTTCACGCAGAAAATCCAGGACAAACGGTTCCAGGTCTGAACGTTCCTGCGTGTCGCTCTTACAGGATGCACGATTGGATATCATGGGATACTTCCTTTCCTGAAGTTACAATGCTGTCCATGATTCGTACGCCCTTCTTCACCCTCACATCATCCCAGAGGACGGATCCGGTAATTCCTGCGCCCTTTTCTATTACGGCGCCATTTCCGATAACCGCCCAGTCTTTGATTTCCACCCCCTGCGCAATATGGCACTCTCGACCGGTCAGCAGCGGCGGTGTTTTGAGGTTTTCCCTGTTGGCAAGGAGATAATTTTCCACGGTCCCCATGTCGCGCCAGTAATGTCCTTTGGTTACGTAACCCCGGATCCGCCTTCCATCACGCATGAGCTTCCTGTAAGAGTCCAGGATGCAGGAAAATCTACCGGGCGGGATATGGGACAGTACCTCATTTTCCATGATGTGAATTCCCGTGAAGGCAAACGCGCCCGGCAGGATGCGGGGGGAGATTTGCGTGATGTAGCCCCGGGCATCCATACAGACCTGGTTGAACGGCGGATGATCGTGAAGGACCATGGTTACGAGATTGCCTTCATTTTTGTGCGTCTCAATGGCTCTTGCAAGATCGATATCGGTCAGGATATCTCCGTTTATTACCAGAAAAGGGCTCTCGTCCAGAAAATCCTCATTGTTTTTGATGCCGCCGCCGGTTCCAAGGATGACGGGTTCTACCCGCACTTTAATTGTTAGATCAGAGTACCTTCCATTCCCAAGATAGGAGACGACCATTTCGTGGAGATGGTGTGCATTTACGATCACGTGGGTGACGCCAAAATGTTGCAGGTATTCCAGAGATCTGTCAATGACGGGCCTGTTTGCAACAGGCAGCAGTGGTTTTGGCATTTTCATTGTGAGCGGTTGCAGTCTCGTTCCCAGACCTGCCGCAAGGATCATTGCTTTCATATGGTTCCATTTTGTGTTAAAATTAAATGAGATTTACCGTTTCAGTGCGCAATCGTCAATCATAAAATTGACAACAGGCTGGTGAGAAAGGAGCGTTAAAGGATGTTATCGACTCTTGAATATTCCGCTACCGGCATGGAGACCGGCAGCGTTTTCATGTCCGGGATGCCCGGTCCCGATCTGGATCGTGGAACGGAAGCCTTGATTGCTGAAAACGGACTGGGGGGCATTATCCTTTTTGCAAGGAACATAGAAGATCCCGTCCAGCTTGCTACCCTTTGCAGGGATCTTCAGCAGACGGCGATGAAGCATCAGGGAATTCCTCTTTTTATTGCGGTGGACCAGGAGGGTGGACGTGTCGCCCGTCTCAGGGAACCGTTTACCGTTTTTCCGGGCAACACCGCCATGGGCGAGGATACTGATCCGTCGGCCAGGGCTCTCGAGTTTGGAAAAACCACGGCCATGGAGATGCGTCTAACTGGCCTGAATATGGATATGGCGCCTGTCCTGGATGTCCCCAGGGGCGAACCGGAACGGCATCTGACAGGTCGAACCTTTGGGAAAAATCCTGAAATGGTGTCCCGGATCGGCCGCATTGTGATCAAAGCCCTTCAGGATGGCGGCATTATTTCCGTGGCCAAACATTTCCCGGGGTTAGGTATGGCTGGCCTTGACCCCCACAAAGATCTTCTCAGCATCAACGCGGAAAGGACAGAGATAGAACAGATCGACCTTCTTCCGTTTCAAGGGGCTATCGAGGAAGGGGTGATGGGCATTATGACTTCCCATGCCGTGTATCCCTCCCTTGATTCCAGAAACCCGGGAACCCTGTCGGCGGAAATCCTGGGGGGCCTTCTGAGAAACCAACTGCATTTTAAAGGGATCATCATTACCGATGACCTGGAAATGGGTGCTATCCAAAAAGGACGAGGGGGAACAGAAGGCGTTCTTTCGGCCTTTGAGGCCGGCAATGATATTCTCCTTATCTGCGAAGATCAGGAGTTGGTCCTGGAGAGTATGAGCACCCTGAAGAGCAAACTGCAAACGGAAGAATGGATACGGAAGAGGTTGCGGGAATCGGCGGGACGTATCCTGAATTTGAAAACAAGATTTCTGTTGCCTTTTCAGGCGCTATCCCTTACTGCGGTGCACGAATATTTTAACAACAGCGATGAAAACGGAATTTTGTCTGGAGCTGAAGCATGATAGACTTGATCCTGATTGCAGCCTATTTCTTATTGATGCTTTTTCTTGGCTGGAAAAGCCGCCATCAAAGTGCTGACGCTTACTGGCTGGCGGAACGGAAATATGGCGCCGGGCGTATTACCCTGTCTCTTGTGGCTACGATCTTTGGGGCTTCGTCCACCATGGGGATCATCGGGTTGGGCTATGCCAGGGGGATGACCGGCGCATGGTGGTCTCTGATGGGAGGAATCGCTCTTATCCCCTTAGGTTTTTTCCTGGCTTCACGAATCCGTTCGTCGGGCGTCTACACCCTTCCCGATATCCTGAAAAAGTCTTATGGGGAAAGAGTGGCGGTGCCTGCGGGCCTGATGATCGCCATTGCGTGGTGCGGGGTGATTTCCGCCCAGCTCATCGCGGGCGCACGACTCGTTTCGGGCCTTTTCCCGGTGGATTTCGGCTGGTCTTTGCTGATCGTGGCCATCGTTTTTACGTTATACACTTTCTGGGGAGGTCAGCTTTCGGTGATCAGAACCGACAGGTGGCAGTTATTGCTCTTTGTGAGCGGTCTTCTTCTGGCCCTGTTTTTTCTGATGTTTTCCGATAACCTGTACGCGGTGTTCTGGAAACAGGTCCCTTCCGGATACTGGAATTTTCCAGTCTCCACGGCATTTGGCTGGTATGATCTGCTTGTCTTCTATCCGCTTATCGTGGGGCTTCCCTACCTTGTGGGGCCGGATATCTATTCCAGAATCCTGTGTGCCAAGGATCACCGAGCCGCTTCAATATCGACCCTGGGCGCTGCCGCCATCGTTATTCCTCTTTCCCTGCTGCTGGCCTTCTTCGGGCTCTTGGTAAAGGCCCGATTCCCGGATATTCCCCCTGAAGCCGCCCTTCCGCACACATTGGATGTGATCATGCCCATGGGGCTGAAAGGGCTGATTGTAGCGGGCTTTTTAGGCGCTATCATGTCTTCGGCGGATACCTGCCTGATTTCCGCCTCCACTATCCTGACCCTTAATGTCATCCGGCCCATTCTGAAAACCGGACCGGAAAAGCATCTGGGAATCACCCGTATTACCGTACTTGTCCTGGGCGCCATTGCCTGGGGTATTGCCAGCCGGCAGCAGGGTATTATCGCGTCGTTGCTCCTTGGCTATACCGTTTTTGTGGGAGGTGTAGTGGTTCCTACGCTGGCCACATTTTTCAAGGGCCGGCTCCGGATTACTCCCAGGGGCGGGTTATGGTCCATCATCATCGGAGGAGGATCGGCTATCCTTGGCAAGGTGCAGGGAGGCGTGGTGATGAAAGAACTCCTCACGGAGCATGGCCGGCGTTTTTTTGAAACGGTGTTGGGCACTCATTATTTAAGCATTCTGCCTGTTATCCTGTCTGCTGTCGTCCTGCTTCTTGTGAGCAGGATGGGCAAGGGGTTGCAGGAATAGGAGAAACACGATGGACAGACCTCTTGAAGGCATTCGCGCGCTGGATTGCGGCATATACCATGCGGGTCCGGGAGGGCTTGCCATATTGGGGGATCTTGGCGCCGAAGTGATTAAGATAGAACAGCCGAAAGTGGGGGATCCCATGAGGCGTTTGTGGAGGGTAGGAGGCGTTCCCCTCCATATTTCAGGCGACAGATCTCTTTTTTTTGAAGGGGCGAACAGGAATAAAAAAAGCGTTACGGTGGATCTCAAAACCGAAAAGGGGAACGAAATCCTTCATCGACTGGTGTCGGAAACGGACGTGCTCCTTACCAATATGCGCCCCAAGGCGCTGGAAAAGTTGAGGATGACCTATCCTCTTCTCAGGGAAACAAAACCGGACCTGATTTATGCCTCGGTTTCCGCATTCGGGCCGAAAGGTCCGGATAAGGATCGGGGCGGGTTCGACTATCTGGGGCAGGCCAGATCGGGGTTCATGTATTCCATGGGGGAGGCCGACACCCCTCCGGTGGTGTGTCAGTTCGGCATTATTGATCAGGCCACCGCGATCATGGTCAGCCAGCATATCCTGACTGCGCTTTATGTGCGGGAGCGAACGGGAAAAGGCCAGGAGGTCAATGTCTCCATCCTGGGGTCTGCCATGTCCCTGCTCTATTTCAATGTCCTGATAGCCCAGCTTACGGGAGGGGAAGTCCCCAGGCCCCGGCGTTCGACGGACCAGGCCATGCGAAATTATTACCGGTGCAAAGATGATCGCTGGATTATGCTGACGCTCACGCCTCCTGCGCGTTACTGGAGTTCCCTTTGCCTGGCATTAGGGCATCCGGAGCTCGAAAAGGATCCCCGCTTTGATACGGACGATGGAAGGTGGCAAAACGCAGAAGAACTTGTATCCGTTTTGGATGCCGTTTTCCTTACCCGGTCAAGGGATAGTTGGCTCAATACATTCGAGGGATATGATCTTCTCTGTTGCGCCGTCCAGTCCGTGAGCGATCTGGCCAAAGACCCCCAGGTGATGGAGAACGGATATCTCGTGGATTTTGATCATCCTACCCTTGGAAAAGTGAAGATTCCGGGGTACACGGCCCATTTCAGCGAAAATTCCGCCGGTACAATCAGCGCTTCCCCGGACCTGGGAGAGCACACCGACGAAGTGCTCATGGAGATTGGCGGCTATACTGAAACGGAGATCGCTGCTTTTAGAGAAGAAGGGGTGATATAGTTTTGAATTCGGATTGCGGATTGGGGAATATTTGCGCTCATGTGTAAACATCAATACTTTGACAGGATCAACAGGATTAACGGGATAAAAAAAGTTATAAGTATTCTCCCAAGAAACTAATTTTCAAGTATTTGGAAATACTCAATAAAATTTGCTATCAAAAATTTCATATTTTTGGGTGTTTTGAGGAAAACTGAGTGCTTTTTTGGAATTGTTGATTATAACCTGAATTCACTTAGAATAGAATAACTTTATGTGAGTTTTGGGCATATTTTGGGCATAGATATCCCTTTGTTTTCATCAAATACTCATAACATATTTATTTTAAAAGGTTTGTTAAGTGTTTTATGCTTGCACCGGG
>DUZB01000302.1 GCA_013349725.1 Deltaproteobacteria bacterium
CGCAAGTTATGGAAACGACATGACGTTTAGTTCCGCATGTTCTGGTGGGTTTATTGGAGGAACTGTTAAAGAACGTTCCACCCTTGTACCAATTGAGGGGGCACTAATAGCAACCGATGCCGGTGGCCAGACCGAGAGCCGTTTCGATGGAATCTATCTTATGGCCGACCACCCATCAGGCTCCTTCATGATAACAGTCCAGGCGTCCGGATACAGTTCAGTGAGTTCTTCCATGGAAGTCCCCGAGTGTGGAAACCAGATCAAAGAGTTTGTGCTGACGCCTCTGACTTCGGTTTTCCCTGATATAAAAGCCAACGGCAAGGGTGGTTCGATCATGGCTTCCTCCACCGCTCCCCTTCTTATTACGGTAAGCTTAGATCCAGTCGGTCATGCCGGACAAAACGCAGACTGGTGGTTAATAGAAACAACTCTCGACGGAACGATCAAATGCTTTGACCTAACCACGAGTTCAATGGTCGAGGGTTTCTTCTCCACGTATCAGGGGCCTCTATTCAGTTTCAGCACCACGCAGCTCTTAAACCTCTCAGGCTTGGGGGAAGGTGTTCATACTTTTTACTTTGGCGTTGATCTAAACATGAATGGGTCAATTGACTCCAATTCACTGTACTTAGACAGTGTGAGTGTCAGCGTGACTGCCCAATAATCCATGTGCCTTTTGCTGGTTTCAGATTTAAACTTTTTTTTGAGCGGCCATTTGAGCAAATAGGCTTTGCAAATTCAGTGTTCTATATTACTGGAAATTGAAATATGGGCCCTGGTATGGATGGCCTCGATACCTACAAGAAAATCCTTGAGCTGCATCCTGGACAGAAGGCAATAATTGCCAGCGGGTTTTCTGAAACAGACCGTGTCAAAAAGCTTCAGAATCTGGGTGCAGGAGCCTATATAAAAAAGCCGTTTTTGCTGGAAAAGCTTGGGATTGTGGTATACAGGCGAATCATTTTCCGCACCTCTTTTTTTGTGGTCCCGCCGGTGGATCTATACAGAAAACCCAGTGTTTTCGCCTCTCCACGAGGGACCAATCTGTTGTTCCTGTTTATCCCGGTTTGCGGTGAGTGGGCTTACACCGTGTATACACCAGCCAAACGAAAAAGGTCACATATAACGAAAGATGCTGAATCTAAATTGCTACCTTAACATAAAACCGAACCACATAAATCATCAGAATTCAAGGTTACTCGGAAACCGAGAGCCAGCGAAATCCGAACCACTCGGTCCCGCTCAGACCACAATATGTTCGTTCTTGTTGAACCTGTGTGATTTTGCTCCAGGTCGTTTACATTCTATGGCTTCTCATAAAGATATACCCGGCTACCTTTGAAGCCGTGGGGGGCCGTTGGAACAGCTTCGTATTGAAAAACTGAATAGACGTGGTCCAGAAATACGGACCCGACCAAAATAGTATTTTCGTCACCTACATCAAGAGGATGGAACTGGAGACTGAACAGGCCGCTGCTTCCAATTTGCCATATGTAGTCCTCGGGCTGAAGCGTGTATCCATGGCCGTTGATTTCCAGTCTGAGACAGGGAAATTCCTGAATGAGAGAGGGGTCGGAAAAGGTAGAGGGCAGCTTCTCGCCGTCAGGCTTCGTCGTGATCCGGTCAATCAGGTATTCTATGAGCACGGGGCTCCCTTTGAACCGTGAAGACCCGGTGTCCAGAGCCAGATTAACCGGTCTGTCAAGTAGGGGAGTGGAATCCCTTTGTATCTGTTCCAGCTCGATTGTCCAGAGGTTGAGATTGTCCGCAACCGAAGTGAGCGGAAGTTCGTTTATGGTGTTGGCATCGTATCTCGAGGGATCTGTTCCTCCAACAATGCATCCCCCATCGTCGCCATCTATCCAGAATGAAACCAGCGGATCGGGGATGACACCTTGATTGAGCATTATAGGAAGAAGGCTTTCCGGGTTGTTCGGCTCATCCGGCGCATTGAAGATTACCGGAAAACCTACCCCTCCACACATGTCCAAGTCTTTCCAGTTCGTGGAGCCCGGTGCATCTTTCAAAATCGCCGATAAAAATTTCATCCAGAGTTTAATATCTCCCCGCTTCGGATCACTGAATCTCATATAATCTCTACCCGATAGTGACTCGAACGCTCCCCAGGAACCGAGATCGTTGTTTTGCCACGTTGCTCCAGCCACCTCGTTGTGAGTAGCCGATAGGATGAGATCGTATTTGTATCGCTTCGTGGAGCATGCTTCAGTTGAGCATAAAGAGGAGGTAACCCAGGTGTTCGTGGTTCCAGTATCCATCATGACCGTCATGGTCTGACCTGGCGTCCCAAGAAAAAGCGTGGCATACCATGGTGTGGCCCCATTGTCCATTAGAGGCCCCTTTGTTAGCGGAAATAAGCAGCCGCAGGGGGCCGATTGGCTGTTGGCAGAATCTCCGGAACACCCTACGGAAAGCATGCTGCCGGGAAAGAAGCCGACCCCCGCAGCAAAGGAAGCAACGTTCTTAAGAAATGTTCTTCTGCTTAGATTATCTGGCATGGGCCTCTTCGTATTTCATCTGCAGTTGCCTGGGGCGAGATAATTATGGTTCTCACGATTTTCCATATGAGTCGGAAGTTGTGAGTCCCTCTTGATACATCAGGTGATTATCGGCTTGCCATAAGTGCTTAATACGACAGCCGCTGCATGCTTCAGGGCGCCCTCCAGGTTATGCTTGTGGACCCCAACAATGCCTCCCCCGATTGGCATTTGTTACAGAACGTGGTGATCCCGATATAACCTCTGAACGGAATCTGGAGCTTCGGGCGTCTCAAACTAACAAGTTCTAATCGTGATTTTTTCCGTTCACAAAAAATGAAAGATAATGATTCCGACCTGTGCGGCCGGCAAAGTCAATTTCATATTCACGCTCGCCACAATCACACAGGGTCTCGCTTGTCTGCGCTCAGGTTGACCCCTTTGATGGTCCGTTTGACCGGTTAGAGGGAAAAATCGCCTTTTGCAATGCGTTCACGCAGAAGTTATTCAGGCTTTCATTTGACTGTAGAGCTCGTATAGCGAGGACTTTGTGCAATTCTTTTCCGGGTCTAAGTAGAAATTTACCGGAATATTTTTTTCCGGCGGTTTCAGCGGGAAGGGGTTTCCGGTCTTCTTTATATAGGGCAATGTTTTCTTCGACAATTTCACAGAGTTCTCTGTAGACGTCAGCTTCATTTTCACCATGGCACCCGCCATAGAAGAGGCCGGGACAAATACCCACGTAACATTGATCTTCTTGCGACCATTCAACAATTTTCAGATAACGGTCGGAATCTCTCATTTTCTTGACTCCTCAATTGCCTTTTTCGCATCTCTTTCTTGGTAACACAGAACATCATCACCAAGTTTGCCGGAAATTGTTACTGGTTGTCCCACCTTTGAATGGATGAAGTTGCGGTGGCTACCTTTGCCGCCCCGATTAACGAAACCTGCTCTTTCAAGTTCCTTGACGAGTTGTTTGATCTTCGGTAGCATAATGGACATAGTATCAATCCGATACCATCATGTCAATTATTTCTGTCGGCAATTCTCATGTTTAAAACATACCCCTTGGGGAATGGCGCCCCGAAATGAATGCGGACCCATAATGAGCATTGCTGGAACCAATGGATTCTGATTGCTCTCCCATACTTCCCGTGATATAAAGCCCTCATATTTTGGATTTTTCATCACTTACCTGATCCTGTTCGTTTTTTTTGACAGGGCCGTTGATTTATGGGTTCACCATCACTGGGCGGACACCTGGGTTTTCACGTCTTCCAAATATGTTTCCTGCCTGGCAAGGGGTCTTTTATCTGGCTTGGAATCGCGCTCGGTCTTATTCTCATCGTTGCATCCGACCCCAAGGCGACAAAACCGTGGTCAAAGATTCTTCTCTATGTCTTTGTTTCAGCGGCCATAGCCATCGTCATCGGGGAAGGGCTGAAATATCTCCTGGGCCGTTATCGCCCCACGATGCTCTTTGAGCAGGACCTGTACGGGTTTCATTTCTTTTCGGGAAGATGAGAATTGAATTCGAACCCTTCCGGGCACACGATCAGGGCTTTCTCTATTCTCACCGCCCTGTGGACTTATGTGTACTTTTTCAAGAAAGACCCGCTCGCCGCTTCAGGAATTGCGGCCCGCGAGAGAAGCATCCAACAGAGAAATGATTCATTGGCAACAGCAGTTACGGGTGGAAACAAAACTTTTAACGGAACAGGATGGATGTGAAATGGAACAGGAAAAGCGGTTGCTTATGGTAACCATCTCAGGGAGGGACCGTCCGGGCATCATGTCGGCGCTCCTCAACGTACTGGTAAAGAATGATGTGGAAATCGTAGATGTGGGACAGACCGCATTGCAGAAGATGCTAGGACTGTATTTTGTCCTTGACCTTGGCAAGGGAGCAAATGCTGCGGACAGCGTCATGAAAGATCTTCTTTTCGAGGCCAATCAGCTTGGTCTCACTCTGAATTTCCAGCTTTTTCAGCCCAGGGAAGCCGAGAGAATCCGGCAGCACAGCCATTTTGTTCTCCATTTTTTCGGAGATACCAGATCCNTNGCNGAAATTTCAAAAATTCTCGCCGATGAGCAGGTGAATATAGAAACCATTTCCAGCACCATTCATCATGGCAGCAGATCTATTGAAATGATTCTCGATGTGGAGGATGTGTCTGATCTGACAAGGCTGAAACATCGTATCATGTCCAAGAGCCGAGCATTGAACACGGATCTGGGATTTCAAAAACAGGAGGCATACCGAAAGAACAAACGCCTGATTTTTTTCGATATGGACAGTACCCTGGTGGACATGGAAATCATCGATGAACTGGCCGACCGGGCAGGCGTGAAAAGAGAGGTAGCCCGACTGACGGAAAAGGCCATGCGGGGGGACTTTGACTTCGAAGAATCTCTCATCCAGCGAGTGGCACTGCTCAAAGGGCTGGACCTGAGCGACTTAGAGGCGGTGAGAGAAAGCATCCGTCTCTCCGAAGGCGTGGAGGAGCTGGTGGCCTCGCTAAGATGGCTGGGTTTCAAACTGGGCATCGTTACGGGGGGTTTTGATTATTTTGCCGAGCACCTGAAAGAGAAACTCGGTTTCGATTTTGCCCGCGCCAACAGGCTGGAAATCAAGCAGGGGGTCCTGACCGGAAAAGTTATCGGAAAGATTATTGACGCCGCGGAAAAGGCCCGCATTGTCAGCCGGACAGCATGCGACCTTGGGGTCCCCATGGATCAGGTCGTAGTGGTGGGAGATGGATCAAACGACGCGCTCATGTTAGGCCAGGCCGGCCTCGGAATCGCCTACAACGCCAAAAAAGGATTGGATCAAATCGCCAATTTTTCCCTGGGACATGCCCGTTTCACGCACATCTTTCATATCCTGGGCATCACACAGGAAGACATCGAAGATGCGGTTTCCTGCAAACAGCGATGAAAATACTCTGTACAAGAGTTCAAACGCATGCACAATTTGGTTGATCCGAACCTTCCATCGGTTTATGCTCCCGCAGCAATTTTACGAAACCTGAACAAAAAGGGAAGACCATTCATGAAAAAACGTCGTTTTCAGATAGACGGGACCGTCCTGTTTATCCTGCTTCTCATCCTGTCCGTGGCGCTCTCCTTTATATTTCCTGACCTGGGAGTGAAAGGAGGAATCCTGCACACCGAATATACAACCAAAGCAGCCGTCTTTATTATTTTCATTATTCAGGGATTGACGCTCCCTTTAGGCGAGTTACGGAAGGGTTTGGCCCAATTCAGGGTTCACGCCTCTATTCAGGCCTTTATCTTCCTGTTTCTGCCGGCTTTTATATACACCGGCCTCCTGTTTACGAGAAAACTTTTCCCATTTGACCTGGCTATTGGATTTCTCTTCCTCTCCATCGTTCCCACAACCATCTCCACCTCCGTGGTGTTCACCACTCAGGCCGGGGGCAACAGCTCCATCGCCCTGTTTAATGCTTCTCTGTCCAACATTCTCGGGGTATTTCTTGTTCCCCTGTGGATTTCTTGGCAATTGGGGGGAAAGGTGGACATTCCCCCTGCCGGAGACCTTATTCTCAAAATCATGGTCATCGTCCTGCTCCCCTTTGTAATAGGACAGATTCTCAGAAACTGGCTGGCATGGTGGGCTGCGACCAGGAAGAAAAAACTCTCCAACCTGAGCATGATGCTGATCCTGTTTATCGTGTACGCTACGTTCTGCTCCGCCGTCAAGAGTGATACCTGGGGGAAACTGGGCCTTGAGGAGATCGGAGTGATATTCCTTGCCACCTTGATTCTGCTGATTCTTGTGATGATTGCCGGCAGGCTGTGCTGGAAAGGATTAGGCTTTGGCAGGGAGGACGGGATTGCTTTCTTTTTCGGCGCAACCCAGAAGGCGCTATCTACCGGAATCCCCATGGGTCACGCGATCTTTGCGTCCACCGGACTGAATCTGGCCTTGATTCTCGTTCCCCTGATGCTGTACCATCCCCTGCAGTTGTTGCTGGGAAGCATCATTGTGGGACGTCTTTCAAGAAACAAATAGGAACCGTTCAGGCTTTCACGGATTTTCCGATCTTTATCCCTGCCTCCATGGTTTTGTCTCCCCCGCTTCTCTTCGCCTCGTACATGGCCAGGTCCGCCCTCTTCATCAGGGACTCGGCCTCTTCTCCCTGACCGACCTGGGCGACTCCCAAGCTCAGAGTAACTCCCAGCCCGCCGGCCTTTTCTGAAGATATGCGGTAGGGGCACGCGGATTTGAATTCCTCCCTGAACTTTTCAGCGACGGTTGAGGCGCTGGAAAGACCGGTTTCGGGAAGGATAATCACAAATTCATCTCCTCCATAGCGAAAAGCCGCGTCCGTTGCACGCAGAATTTTCTGAGCCGTTTTCCCCACCAGATGCAGGATGGCATCCCCTTCAATATGCCCAAACTGATCGTTGCACTGCTTGAAGTTATCCAGATCAAGGACAATAAGACTCAGCGGCCTATTGTAGCGTTCAGCCCGTTCCAGTTCTTTTGAAAGGATCGAGTGGAAGTGCCGGTGATTGAAAAGTCCGGTGAGTCCGTCCCTGATGGAAAGCTCCAGAAGCCGGGCTTCCATCTCATTTTTCAAAGTCAGGTCATGAAAGAAACCAACACTGCCGATCTCCTGTCCATCCTTATGGATCAGCGCAGCAGAGAGCCGTATGGGAACAGTTCGGCCGTCCTTGGTCGTAACGTCCACCTCAAAGCCCTCCAGTTTTCCCTCTCCCCCGTGCTCCGGGCTGTAGATCAGTTTCTTGATACGACGAGCCAGTTTTTCCGGATGATAGATCTGGGTAATATGCAGCTTGCCAATCACCTCATCCATTGTGTAACCGATGAGCTTTTCAGCCGCCTTGTTAAAAATTACAACGGTCCCTTTCTGGTCGACCCCGATGATGCCATCAGGACAAAGCGGAATAATGTCTTCAAAAATATCCATTTGGACCATGGTATCCTCCTGAGTTTCACTCCCTGAAATCGTATCTTACAACGATCAGCAATGGCCAATTCCCTTAACGGTTACAGGCAAGTATACGGGTTTCGCTTGAAAAAACAACGGTCATTTTCTGAAAAGAAACAGACGTGACAAATCCCCTGCCAAAGGTCTTATGTTCGAGAACATCTTCTACCTTGAACGACCCTGATATGCTGTAGGGTACGGATTCCTTCCGACCAAATTTTCCAGAGAGCGCCTCAAATTCCGATGAACTCCCCATTTTTCCGGCCTCCGGATTTTTCTTTATGACCTTCTCCTTCTTCCCGGGAGTTTTTTTCCTGTCGGGGTGGTATTTATGCTCACTGCCGCATGTAAGACATTTGACCTTTTTCACGATTCCGTCCATGCCATGGAAAACCACAACATGCTTCAGCTCCATTTTGCATCTCGTGCAGGTTGTCATCATATTCTGAGCAACGGGCGTTCTGTTCTTATCGTTTATCATTCTTTTCCTTGTATATGTTTTCTTCTAAAGTTTTCAAGATAATAGTTTTGGGGACGCAGATTTCCCCAAATATGCGCAGAGCTTTTTGAAAATAAAAAATCAGAGAAAATCCGCTTTGATCCGCGTCCAAATTCCTTTTCTTACTTGGAAGAGCTCTGAACCGAACCTGCATTTTCCTTATTGGCCGAACCACCGGGCCATTCATGATCATACACGGACATAAGGAACACCGAGGCCAGAGGTTGTGTGAAAAGCCATGCAATAAAGACGGTTCCCCCAAGGGCCGAAATCCCGATAAAAAGGATAAAGACCACCACCTGGTCGCCGATCTTCCCCTTGGCGGTCATCCTGTAACTCTCTTTAACCGCCTCTGTCAATGACAATCCTCGATCCGTCATGAGAGGCAACATGTAGAGACAGAGATAGGAGGCGGCCAGAGCAACGAGAATCCCTGGCAGAACGAGAAACATAAACCCGATAAAAACGGCAAACAAGACAACGATACCGAATCCCAGCAAAGGGAAAAAAAGACTCATCTGTGAAAACAGATCCTGGATTTTAGGTTTACGTTTCTCCCTCAGCATGAGGAGAACAGACTGAAAATATCCGGCCATGAGAACCGGCGTGAGGATTCCAAAGGTCGCCAGGCATGCCAGCGACATGACCAGAGTCATCAGAATCAACGGTGCGATAAATTCCAGTGTCAGTTCCCACGTCCTGGTAAAATGTTTTTTGAAATCCATGACTATCGCCCCTCCTTTTTGAGTCAACCATTGGGAATTTTTCTAAAGACCGCCGCCCTGCCAAAACGAACCTCGGGTCTCTCGTCCAGTATCAGACCCGATTCTTCGGCAATACGGATGCTTTTCTCAAACGCTTTTGCGGTTACATGAAACGGAGGTTCAATCATCATGAATCGCCCCTCCTTCCCCAGGCTATCTCGAACCTGCCCCATGAACCCGGGGCCATCCGGGACTTCATGAACCATATAAAAGGCTAAAATAAATTGGGCCTCCACGTTCAAACCAAAAACTTCCCCGTCCGCCAGGTGCGGCTGTATACGGCTCTCAAGCCCTTGCTTTTTTGCCCTTCTCATAACTCCGTCAAGCATTTTCTGCTGAATATCCAAGGCAATAACCCTGCCGGTCCGACCGACCATGCCTGCCAGACCCAGCGCATTGAATCCCAGGCCGCAACCGATATCCACGACAGTCATTCCGGGGTAAACATACCTGCCGAAAAGCTTTTTGGGGTTGTGCACCCATGTGCGCAGACGATGGTCAAAGGTGTAGGCCAGCCACCAGGGGCAGACGTGCTCACGCATAAGTACCTTATCCTCCTAAATAGGCTTTCTTTACCTCAGGGTTCGTAAGGAGATCGGCGGAGGGACCTTCCAGCGCCAGATTCCCGTTTTCGAGCACATAACCCCGCTGAGCAAATTTGAGCGCGGATCGTGCATTCTGTTCCACCAGCAGGATGGCCGTTTTCTCCGCATGGTTAATGTCTCTTAATGCGTCAAACACGACAATCATGAGCAGGGGCGCCAGTCCCATGGACGGCTCGTCCAGGAGCATGACCCGTCTCCCGCTCACAAAGGCTCGCCCGATGGCCAACATCTGTTGCTCACCCCCGCTCAATGTCCCGGCTTTTTGATGGATGCGTTCGTGCAGCCTCGGAAAGATGGAAAATACCTTTGTCAGATCCTTACCTATTGCTTCCCGATCTTTCCTCGCAAAAGAAGCCAGCGTCAGGTTTTCTTTCACCGTCAGGTTCCCGAACAGACGTCGACCTTCGGGAACATGCGAAATCCCCAGCTCACTCACAACGCGGTCTGCAGGATACTTGAGCAGGTCCCTGCCGCCACAGGTCATTACGGTCCCTTCATCTACCGGAATCAGACGGGATATGGCCATCAGGGAGGTGCTTTTACCGGCCCCGTTTGCCCCGATAATAGTCACTATCTCGCCCTCATTCAAATGAAAGGATACCTTGTGAAGCGCCCGAATCTTTTCGTAGGACACCTGGAGATTTTCCACGTTGAGTAGCATCATGCCTCCACCTCGTCACCAAGATAGGCCCTGATTACCTCGGGGTTGCTCTGGATTTCGGAAGGCGTCCCTTCAGCAATAACCTCCCCGAACACGAGGGTCTGTATCCTCTCGCATAATTCCATCACAACCCTCAGCCTGTGTTCGATCAGGAAAATGGCCAGATTCCACTCCCTGTGCACCTGTTGAATGATCGCCATCATTTCTTCCAGTTCTTCCGGATTCATGCCCGCAGTCGGTTCATCCAGCAGGAGCACACTGGGTTCCATAGCAAGGGCGCGAGCCAGTTCCACCCTTCTCTGGGCGCCGTAGGGAAGATTTCTCACACCCTGATCGGCAAAATGGCT
>DUZB01000372.1 GCA_013349725.1 Deltaproteobacteria bacterium
AATCTTTACCATCTCTTCTGCCACGAGGCTCGCTCCCTCCAAAAGGGTCCGTTCGTTCATCTCTTTTCCCATGAAAAAAGTTTCCGCCTGGCGCATTCTTCCCGGCGTCGGTGTACAGGCCCCCAAGGCCAACCGGATAAAAGAGATCGTGCCATTCGCTTCCCTGTCCACCGTAAAGGCCATGCTCATTCTCGCCACGGCCAGGCTTTTCCGTCTTCCGATCTTCTGGAAATCGGAAACCTTTCCTGCAGATGGCTGAAGAAGAAACCCCGTAATGATCTCATCGCGCCCCAACGCGCTTCTGTAAGGGCCTGATGCCAGGTGTTCCACGGAGACCGTTCTTCCTCCCTGCCGGCTCCTGACCAAGGCGACGCCATCATGGGCAATCATGGGGGGAATGGTATCCGCCGAAGGGGAAGCGTTCGCGGCGTTCCCTCCGATAGTCGCCACATTCCTGATCTGTCGGCTTCCGAATGTAAATGTGGATTTGTGCAGGGCGGGGGCGTTTCCGGCAATGAGGCTTGAACGCTGGATTTCCGAAAGGGTGACTCCCGAACCGATGAACAGACCATCTTCCCTCATTCCAATTTCTTTCAGGGGATCAACACGGGATATGTCCATGAGATAATCGGCGTCGATTTTGCCGGCCCGCATGTCAACCAAGATGTCTGTTCCTCCCGCCACCATCCTGGTATCATGACCGTGATCATCAAGGAATTGCAGCGCTTCCTCCAGAGTATCGGGCCTCACGTAGGCCGGCTTCCGAGCCATCTTATTTCTCCCCTGAAAGCCGCTGCGCCGCATCTTCGATGGAATCTACGATCTGTTGATAGCCGGTACAGCGACAGAGATTACCGGATATTCCATCAATAATGTCCTCCCGGGTGGGGTGTTTGTTTTCCTCTAAAATGGACACACCACTCATGAGAAGGCCCGGCGTGCAGAATCCGCATTGCACCGCGTGATGGTCCGCAAAGGCCTGCTGCAGCGGATGCATACCGGACTCTCCGGCCAGGCCCTCCACCGTCTTCACCTCCCTGCCATGGAGCTGGGCAGCAAGCATGAGACAGGCATTGACGCTTTTCCCATCCACCACAATGGTACACGCGCCGCACTCTCCGATGCCGCACCCCTCCTTTGTTCCTTTGAGCTTCAGACGGTAACGAAGGACCTGAAGTGCGGTCTCCGCTGCAGCCACCTCCACATGAACCGTTTCCCCATTCAGAGTAAACCGGATGGGGACATCTGTTTCAATCTGCATAGAAAGCCTTATTCCACATTGATCTTTTTGATATCCAGATCCTTCAGGACCACAATACCTTTCGCTTTCATCTCTTCAATGGCCGCCTTTGTGGTATCGGGCGCAACACCTTTTGAGAGATCCTCCACAACAATTACTTTGAATCCGTTCTTCTGGGCGTCCAGGGCGGTGGCCTTGACGCAGTAATCGGTGGCTATGCCGAAAACCACCACCTTGCTCACCATATTGCGTTTCAAGATTTTGTTCATTTCCGTCACTGCACCACCGTCATCCTGAAAGCCGGAATAGCTGTCGTATCGCGGATCTTTTCCTTTTTTCACTGTGGCGAAAAAGAGATTGTTATCTACAAAAATCCGAGCGTTTTCCGTTCCCTGCACACAATGGGGAGGCCAGAGAACCTGCTTTCTTTCTTCGATATCAACAAGCTCAAAAGGCTTTTTTCCTGGATGCTGTGTATAAAAAGAGATATGGTCGGCAGGGTGCCAATCCTGGGTAGCAAAAACCAGAAATCCCTCCTTACCGGCCGTCTTTGCAGCCTCTTCCACTTTCTTGAAAAAAGCCTCATCCGTTCCATTCACAGCAAGAGACCCATTTTTCCAGGTAGAAAAATCCCCCTGCATATCCACAACAATCACCGCTGTTTTCCCGCCCGCACATTCGGGACAGGCCCCTACCGTAGAAAGAAACAGCATCCCCCCAAAAAGGCATGAAAACAGGGCAACACCCAGGAAACTCCGAAAAAAGTCCGAAAATCTTTTTGCTTTCATCAACCTTCCTCCCTTTCAATCGATTCATTTTCAAATTGGGATTTTCCGCATTCCGCATTCCGCATTCCGCATTCCCTTAAACCCACCGAGTAACTACGGTCTTTTCATCCATGAACATGCGCATGGAGGCCATCCTGGACTTGGCGGTTCCCACAAAGGAATCTCTTCTGGACCCCAGGGGGAAGAAGGCGTAGGGCTGGGCAACCCCTAAATTTACGGCCACATTGCCCACATTGGTTTCCCTGATAAATTTCCGGGCGCTCTTTCCGCTCGCAGTCATGATTGCCGCGGAATGCCCAAGGTAGGTTTTCGTGTTGATCCAATCGATGGCCTGTTCCAGACTCTCCCCGCGGATCAAAGCCGCCACCGCCCCGAAGGCCTCCTCTTTGGCCATGGGCATATCCGGATCGGCATCTTCAAGAATGGTAGGGGCCATGAAATATCCGTTCGGGTACCCCTCCGCCTTCACGTTTCTCCCATCCAGAACCATCTTGCAGCCATCTGCAAGGGACTTTTCAATCCATAAAGCCACACTCGCCCTTCCGCCCGGAGTAGCATAAGGACCAAGCTGGGTCGATTCATCCAGGCCGTATCCCATTTTCATGTTTCTTGCGGCAGCGATGAATTTGGTCTTAATATCATCATAAATATCACCGATAATCACCACATTATCCACCCCGAGACAACGCTGTCCCGTCATGCCGAAACAGGCCCGTGTCAGCCACCCGACGGACTCATCCACGTCCGCATCGGGCATAATCACCAGCATATTCTTGCCGTTTCCGTTAATGGACGAGGTCTTGCGGTATTTTCCGCAGAGCTCGAAAAGCTCGTGACCTGCCCTGTTGGAACCGATAAATCCCACACCCTTGATTTCAGGCTGGGTGAGTATTTCCTTGTTGATCTTTCTTCCCCCATGGACCACATTGATCACACCGGGAGGGAAGCCCGCCTTCATGGCGATCCTGGACACGGTCTCCGCCGCCACGGGATCCTGTCTGCTGGGACTGATAACCACCGTACAACCGGCGGCCAGGGCATAGGGAACAAAAGACGACCAGGCATGCATGGGGATATTGCCCGGGGTAATGATCAGAAATGCGCCCAGGGGTTCCCAGACCAGATACTGATCAATTCCATTTGCCAGTTGATCCAGATGTTCATTGCGCTTCACAAGACCGTACAGAGCGGAACAGGCCGATTCAATGTTTTCGATGACACGGCTCACGGACCCCCGAGATTCCCCGATAGTCCGCCCGTGATCCTGGGTGAGAACCGAGCAGAGCTCATCATAGTTTTCTTCAAATNTGGCATGGAGGGCAAAAAGCAGTCTGGCCCGTTCCCGCATGGGAACATTCTTCCAGGTCTGAAAGGCTTCATGGGCCGCCCTGACAGCCATGAGCGCTTCTTCTTTCGTTGCCTGGGGAAACGTCGCGATCACTTCCCCCGTAGCAGGGTTGGTTGTCTCCTCA
Organism: Deltaproteobacteria bacterium; assembly: GCA_013349725.1. The sequence goes on from DUZB01000372.1 coordinate 3,501, forward strand.
ATATCCGTGGACTGAGAGTCCACCCACTCCCCGTTAATCAGGAATTTGAGCTTTCCATAATGCTTTTTTATTTCAGGCAATACCGCCATATATTCTCCTCCTTTGTTGGTTTTCTTCGTTCTTTGTTTTTCGTTCTGTGAGGCTTCAATGTAAGGGCATGAGCTTTTTTCCACACGGTCAGATCTCAAAATCTCTCATTTCCATCCTCAGCTAACGGCTAATAGCTAATGGCTAACAGCCAATAGATCACCTCGTCATCATGGCCGGCAGAAAAAGGGCTAACTTGGGAAACACGGTAACCAGCACAACCACCGCAAAGATCGCGAAAAGAAAAGGCATCACGCCCCTGAAAATCGTCTCCACGGGTACGTCTTTTGCCACTCCCGCCACCGTAAAGATGTTCAGGCCCATGGGAGGAGTAATCAGGCCTGCCTCCATCATAAGGACCGCTATGACTCCAAACCAGATGGGATCAAATCCCAGCGCCAGGATAACCGGATAAATCACCGGCATGGTCAGCACCATCATGGAAATGGCATCCAGGAAACATCCTAAAAAGAGAAAGATAATAATGATAATCGTATGGATCAGATAGGGAGATACCTGAAGATCGGCTGCCCACTGGGCGATCTGCATGGGAATGGTTGACAGAGCAAGAAAATAGCTGAACACATTGGCGCCGGCTACCAGGAAAAGAACCATCACCGAAATCCTAATCGCTTCCTGCAAAGCCCCCACGAGGTTCTGCCAGGTCAATTTCTTCTTGAAAATGGCAATAATAAAAAGGACAGTGGCGCCTATGGCCCCCGCTTCCGTGGGTGTAAAGACCCCGCCGTAGATGCCTCCCATCACCAGAAGGAATACAACCAGCGGTTCCCAGACCTTTAATAAAGACAAGAATTTCTCGCCCCACGTTACCCTCTCAGGGATGGCTGGGGCCAGTTCGGGATTCATCTTCACCAACAGTATCACAATGAAAATGTAGGCAAGCCCCAGGGTCAGGCCTGGAATAATGCCCGCCACAAGGAGCTTTCCAATAGACTGTTCCGTAAGCATGCCGTAAACGATAAAACCGATGCTCGGCGGAATAAGAAAACCGAGCGTGCCGCCGGCGGCAATGGTCCCGGTGGACAGCCTCGGGTGATAATGATACCGGTTCATCTCAGGAAGCGCCACGGTCCCCATGGTAGCAGCGGTGGCGACAGACGAACCGGATACAGCAGCAAATCCTGCACAGGCGCCGATGGTAGCCACGCCGAGGCCGCCAGGAAGCCTGCGAAACCATTTTTCAAAGGCACTGAACAGATCTTTGGTCATCCCTGAACTGCCTGCAAATCCCCCCATGACAATAAACAGGGGGATGACGGTATAGGGAAAATAGGAGGATACTTCATACAGGGTCCGGCTGACCATGGGAAGAGCCGCCCCCATACTTGCCAGATAAGCCACTCCTGCAAACCCCACAAACATCATGGCGTATGCAATATGCATCCCGATAAACAACAGAAAAAAAACCAGGGCCGTTCCAATAATCCCGACAGTTACAGGATCCAATAGGTTCTCCTCGTGTGAAACTTCGTTTGTCCGGTGTCCAAGGTCCAATGTCCAAAGTCAAATGATGACCCGTTTTCGTCATTCCCGCGAACGCGGGAATCCAGAACATCGGGTGCTTATGGACTCCCGCGTTCGCGAGAGTGACGGCCTTGGGGACTTTTTACGAGACCATCATTCAGAATTCATCATTCATAATTCTTCATTCTTTATTTTCGACCCCAGCTTCTTTATCAAGTCCAAAAGATCAAGAACCAACTCCAGCGCCAGGAAGAAACCCGCAACAGAAACCAGAAGCCTGAATGGAAGCTGAGGGATTCGCCACATGTCGGACACGGATTTTTCTTCCATTCCCACCACCCAGCCCTGCCAGGCCAGGATAGAAATAATGAACAGGCTGATCAGGGTCGTCAGGATCTCTAACAGGACCGCCAGGCGCCGGGGAAGTTTGCTCACCAGCATGGTAACCCTGACCTGACCCTTTACCTGATGGGTGTAGGCGACTCCCAGGAGAATGAAAATGGAAAGGATATAGCTTGAAAGTTCCATTGCCCCGGGGATGGGGCGGGACCATATGGCCCGTCCCAAAACGTCCGCCGTTGTCAGCAGCATCATGGGAATCAGGAAAAACATCCCCACAAAACTGAGGTAAACCGCCATATTCTGAATGCCTTTTCTAAACACTTGAAACTCCGGTCTGAACGTCTCACGGTTCCCGGCTCAGGGTTGCCCCACGCTCTTCTCACTTCAGCAAAAGGACCCTGAACCGTGACCCGATGAACATCTGAATTGTCTCGTTTTTATTTTTTCCATTCCGGAGGAATCGCCACGCAGGTGACTCCGGCATCCGTTGCCGCACGGTCATAGATCATGACAATTTCTTTCGCGGGCAGTCCTTTGGCCTCCATATCAGCCACCCATTTCTTCGTCACATCCTGGAATTTTTCAAACCACAGACTGGCCTGATCGGCCGGCAGTTCGTGCATCTTTACCCCTTTATCCGCAATTTCTTTCATCATGGTCTTGTACACGGCCTGATTAAGACCGCCGGTGGTGCGGAATGGGTTGCTGACTACCTCTTCAATAATCACCTTCAAGTCATCAGGGGTTTTCTCCCACGTTTTCTTGTTCATGACCACGCCTTCTGAAACACAGCCGAACGTTGCGATGGCGCCATACTTCACCACCTCGTACAACTTGAAGGCAAGAACGAGAGGAGGACAGGTAACAAGTCCGTCGATGGTGCCGGTCTCCAGGGCAAGATACACATCGCCAAGGGGCATGAATACGGGTTCGGCGCCCAAGGATTTGATATACTGCGTCTGCATCCCTCCCGGAGTCCTGATTCGCAACCCTTTACAGTCAGCAAGAGAATTCACCGGCTTGGTCGTCCAGAGGAACGCCTGGATGCAGCCGTTCAACTCAAGCACCTTTACATTCGGAAATTCCTTCTGAAGGGCTTCTTTGTACACCTTGTTTCCGATGTCCACAGATACGTCTTTTCCATCAACCCATGCGGCAAAGGAAAGCACATCCGTCAGGGGAAATTTGCCCGGGGTCCAGGTTGCTGTAAAATAACCCATGTCCGAAAGGCCGTTGGCCACAATGTCAAAGTGCTCCGGGCCTTTTCCCAAAGCGCCACCGGCGTAGAGCGTGGTGGTAATTCTTCCACCGCTGCGTTTTTCCAACTCCTCCAGCATCGGTTTCCATACGGTCTTAACCTCTCTGCTGGCAGGCGGGTGCCACGTACTGAATTTCAGGTTAATTTTCTCATCCGATCCAGCCATTACACCGGCCGGCGCCAGAAACAGTGCCACAAATGCAGCCAATACACATGCCAAAATAACCTTCTTCATTGCCAACCTCCTCTTCTTCTACAAGTTAATAAGAAACTTACCCTTTGAAACTTCGTTTCCAGTTGACGGTTTCCGGTTACCGATGCTGGAAGCTGAACCCATGTATAAGACCCCACCTGATCCAAATCGGAATCGAAATCGACCATTCCATGCGGGTGGCCTTCGATTTCGATTTCGATTTCGATTTCGATAAAGAACGATGAAAAACATGCCAGAAACCCTACGCCATTGCAACAGGTTTCTGCCTCTTTTCCAGATGTCCCTGCTCCGTTTCCTCTACCGTCAAATCCTGAATGTATTCCAACGCCATGGAAATATGATCTTTGGTCAACTTCACAGTGACTTGTGCATCCCCTTGTTTGATAGAAGCCAGAATCTTTTTATGGTAAAAGAGGGATTCCTCCAGGTGTCGTTTTTGGGCGAGTGACCTGGAACTGAAACGTTTCACCTGGTTATGCAGCATTTCCGCAACTTTTTTCAAACGCCCATGGCCGGCGGTATCGATCATCAGGTCATGAAATTTCTGATGCAGGGTCTGATATTCCAAAATGTCCGGAGGATCAGCGACGACGCATTTTTCCATTTCGCCGACAATGACCTCCCATTCTCGAATATTTTTAGGCGTAATATGCGAAAAGGCCAGTTCCGTGGCCATACCGTAAAGGACAGACTTCAGGCTGTAGATTTCCCAGGCATCCTTTTTCGTGATTCTGGTAACAAAAGCTCCATGGTTGGGTTTTCGAACGATCAGCCCATCCCCCTCCAACAATTTCAGGGCTTCCCTTACTGGAGGGCGACTGATCCCAAGCTGGGAGGCGACGTCCTGTTCCTTTATCTGCTGTCCGGGACAAAAATCTCCCTTAAAAATGCAATCGGCAAGGTATTTCCGGACGTTATCTGAGATGGATTCCACTTTGATCATTCTTCGCGCATACTCCTATTGTCTTTTGTATACAATGTTCCATATCCATATGGGCCTGTCAATAGAATTTTCAGATTGCTGAGAATTTTTTAGATGCATCTCTAAAGAATCGTATTCCGGACGCCATTCGTCCATAACTTAGCTTCTTACGAAACCATCGTACTTGACAAAAAAACCATCGCCTTTTACTATGCGGGCCATGGTTTCAGCCAAAAAACATGGTTTTCAATCCGGTAGGTGAGATCGTGGGTCCAATCTATGCGCTGACTGCAGTGATACTCCTCATCCTGATCTCGTGGGCGGGGGTCCGGGGCCTGGGACTCACCGGCTTTTTCGGGATTGTCGTGCCCTATCTTGCCGCCATTTTGTTCTTCACCGGATTCCTCCATCGCCTGATCAAGTGGTCCAAGGCCCCCAACCCGTTCCGGATCCCCACCACCGGCGGTCAGCAGAAGAGCCTTGGCTGGATAAAACATTCCACGACAGACAACCCGTATACCACTTTTCAGGTCATCCTTCGCCTGGCCTCCGAAGTTTTTCTGTTCCGTTCTCTTTTTCGCAACCTGAGCCTTCGCCCCCAGACCGGCACGCAACCCGTTTCCTATGCCTCAGCCAAATGGCTCTGGCTGTTTGCCATCGCCTTTCACTATGCCCTGTTCACGACCCTCTTCCGCCACCTGCATTTTTTCACCAATCCCGTTCCGGCACCGGTGAGGCTTGTGCAGAACCTGGACGGATGGCTCGAAATCGGCCTTCCCCAGGTCATGGTGAGCGGTCTGATCCTGCTGGGTGCGGTGACGGTCCTTTTCGCAAGGAGGATCTTCCTCCCGAAGCTTCGGTACATCTCCCTTTTAAACGATTATTTCCCCCTTTTCCTCCTTATGGCCATCGCCACGACCGGCGCTTTGATGCGCTATGTGGCCGGCATCGACACGACGAGCGTCAAGGAACTGGCCATGGGTCTCATTACTTTTCACCCCGCGGTTCCCGATGGAATCGGTGTCCTGTTTTTTATCCATTTCTTTCTGGTATGTTCCCTTGCAGCCTATTTCCCTTTCAGCAAACTGATGCATGCACCGGGCCTGTTTTTTTCCCCTACCCGGAACCTTGCAAGCAACAATCGCGCCTTCTTCCACCCCAATCCCTGGAACAGACCGGTGGCTTTCCACAAATACGCAGACTATGAAAACCATTTCCGGGAAAAAATGGTGGAGGCGGGAATCCCCCTCGACCAGGACCCGCCGTTCCCTGGAAGCAAGGAGTAAACCCCATTGACCGTAAAGCTTCCCACCCCTGAAGAGCTCTCCACCATCGACTACCAGCTCCCTGAAACCCGGTGGATGGAAACGCCTGCCGTTCTGCGGGAGGGCATCTTCTGCCATGCGGGCCGGGAAAAAGACCTGGCGGCAGTCCACATGCCGAACCCCAGGGAGTGGCGCGTGGAGGACGAGGACTGGAAGCTCCCCGAGAACTGGAAACAGATTATCCTGGAGGGTCTCAGGGATCGGGTCGACCGGTTCCGGTCGTTGCAGCTTTTCATGGATATCTGCGTTCGCTGCGGGGCCTGTGCGGACAAATGCCACTTCTTCATCGGGTCCGGCGATCCCAAGAATATGCCCGTGCTTCGAGCGGAACTCCTCCGATCCGTCTACCGGAAAAATTTCACCATGGCAGGAAAACTCATGGGCAAAATGGTGGGGGCCCGCGACCTTACGGAGCAGGTCCTCAGGGAGTGGTGGTCCTATTTTTTTCAATGCACCGAATGCCGCCGCTGCTCCCTCTTCTGCCCTTACGGCATCGACACGGCGGAGATTACCATCCTGGGCCGTGAACTGCTCAATCTGCTGGGACTTAACATCGACTGGATTGCGGCCGCCGTTGCCAAGTGTCACAGGGTCGGGAATCACATCGGGATGGAGCCCCAGTCGTTCAAGGAATCGATCGATTTCCTGTGCGATGATCTGGAAGAGATTACCGGAATCAAAATCGAGCCATCCTTTAACCGCAAGGGCGCGGAGATCCTTTTTGTCACCTCTTCGGGCGACTTCTACGCCGATCCCGGTATCTTCACCTGCATGGGATACCTGATGCTTTTTCATGAACTGGACCTGGATTATACCTGGTCCACCTACGCCGCCGAAGGGGGGAATTTCGGGTTTTTCACCGGTCACGACGTGGCCAAGCTCCTCAACGCAAAGATCTACGCAGAGGCCGAAAGATTAGGGGTGAAGTATATCATTGGAGGAGAATGCGGGCACATGTGGCGGGTGTTTCACCAGTATATGGGAACCATGAACGGTCCTCCCGATTTTCTGGAAACCCCGGTATCGCCCGTTACAGGGACCCGGTTTGAACACGCGGCATCCACCCGGGCCATCCATATCTGTGAATTTACGGCGGACCTGATCCAGCATGGAAAACTGACCCTCGATGCCNCCAGG